>CAIMDZ010000021.1 GCA_903839875.1 uncultured Bacteroidota bacterium | reverse complement strand
ACATCCGATACCACGGGAAACCCTTTCAGGGTTCGTCCTTGTTGTTCATTTACCGCGGGTTTCACCCGCGGCTATTCACGGGAAAGCCTTTCAGGCTTGGCGTGATAACAATTGATTGTATTACTCCCAATCGGGGTATTCGGCGTTCCAGTGAATATTTTCACCGGACTTTCCGAATCCCATGAGCCTGTTTAAGGCCATGGTGATGCCCAACTCGTTATAAGGACCGGCGAGGTGATAGTAAGTGCGGGCGTAATGTACCTGGAATTTTTTTAGATTGACACCGAGGCCAAATGCAAAGCCTGCCATTCCGGGTTTTGTGGTGACAACCAATTCGCGACGCTGAAGGTCGTTGTATGAGATGTTTACCACAACATGTTTGCCAAAAGTGAGTTCTGCACCAATGATTACATGGCGGAACAACTTGTCGCCGAAGTGGGAGCCATTGTCTTTTACCGTATCATTTTTGCCAAGGGCGTTTGTACTATTCAGGTCATCAGGGTTTGCGTAACGGATATCCCATTCATATAAATGGTGCAGGGTGGCAAAAATCCGTAAGGGGAGATGTTTGAATTTTTTGGATACTCCTAATTGCAGGTCGAACGGAATGGGTTCTGAAGGATTCGCGGTATTGAATTTTTTAACCATCACGCCCATGTTTCTGGCGGCAATGCCGATATCCCACAGGCTTGAAGTATCGTAATAATTGACCCCTACGTCCACCATCGCTGCAGCGCCGGAGGCCTGGTATAAACTGGAATGAGCATATTTAAAATCTGCGCCATAGCGCCAGTGATCCAGGTATTTACGGCTGGCGCCAAGCGTCAGTGCATAATCAACTGGATGAAAAGTGCCGTTGATATTGCCGACAGGGTCGGTATTATCCATTACACCATAATTAAAATATTGCAGGCCAAAAAAACAAGATGTATTGATCTTAGCCATATGGTACCCATACTGCAGGTTCATGACCTTGATGCCGGCATAGTAATCATTGTAGTTCAATTCCAACTGGTTGTGGAGGCCGGGACGCATCAAAGCGGGGTTCTGAAGCGCAAGTGAAATATCTTCAGCGGGATTGGCTACACTAATGCCTCCGAGCGCGGAGACTTCAGGGGAGTTGGAAAAGCGCAGGTATTCAAAAGCATATTGGCCCCCTGTGATCTGTGCATGAGCACATAAACAGGTTATGGACAGCAGCCAGCCAACCGTATATTTTAACAATCGCATAATTTTAAAACGGTGAACCATGTAAAATATTGCAGGATCAGGGTTTATGAGTTGGCTTTTTGTAATTCTTCGACGATCATTTTACTAACACCGGTACCGGAGAATCCGCCATCGTGAAAAAGGTTTTGCATGGTTACCATGCGGGTATAATCGCTAAACAATGTTATACAATAATTAGCGCAGTCTTCGGCGCTGGCATTACCCAGGGGCGATGTTTTTTCGGCATAATGGAAGAAGACATCAAAGCCGTTAACACCGGAACCTGCGGTGGTGAGGGTAGGGGATTGTGAAATAGTATTAACCCTTACTTTTTTGGCCAGCCCATAATAATAACCAAAGCTGCGTGCCACACTTTCCAGAATCGCTTTTGTATCTCCCATATCATTATAGCCGGGGAAGGTGCGCTGGGCGGCAATATAACTGAGCGCTACCACCGAACCCCATTCCTTTATAGCATCGGCTTTCATAGCCACCTGCAATACCCTGTGCAATGAAAGTGCGGATATATCAATTGTTTTCAGGAAAAATTCATAATTGGTCTCGGTGTAAGGAATATTCTTCCTGACATTGGGAGACATGCCTATGGAATGTAAAATAAAGTCCATTTTGCCCCCGAAAATATCCATACTTTTCTGTATGAGGTTTTCGAGGTCGGGGGTGGAAGTTGCATCAGCGGCGATCACCTGAGCGTTACATATTTTTGCCAATTCATTAATCTTGCCCATACGCATAGCGATAGGGGCATTGGTGAGCACAATTTCCGCGCCTTCGGCATGGGCCGCAAGGGCTGTTTTCCATGCTATGGAGCGTTCGTCGAGTGCGCCGAATATAATTCCTTTTTTTCCCTTCAGTATCTGGTGAGCCATGTTGTTAAGTCAAAATTCAAAAGTAAGAAGCTAAAAGTTGTCCTCATTTTCTGCGATCAAGGGTAATTTTTAAAGTCAAACTTTGTCCGGTTAATTACATATTAATCGGTAAAAGTAGATAAAAAGACTACGCCTTGCAAGAATAAAAAAATCTGTTTGAATAAATGTGTAATTATGGTCATTTGATCATTGGGAAGCAATGACCATTTCCGCAAATAATTTAGCATCAAGCAGTTTACCTGATATTTCCGACTTTACATTATTTTTTATTTCAATATCAGGTTGCCGTAAGCGGTGCAGGAAAATTGTATACAGGGGCAGGTACTTTTTAGCGAGGTTGAGCCGCTGTTGCTTGTCACGGAGGTCATTCAGGTTTAAACCGTTGTCGGAGAAATCGGAAAGCTTTACATAAAAAACATCCCTGTCGTTGATCATTTCGGCGACGTGGGCAGCATATTGCCTGTTCTTTTCATCAGTATCCAGGCTATCAAAATGGATCGGGTTAGTTACTGATGCTACAATCCCGGCAACTTTTTCCCCGAATTTGTCGTTGATGTGCTGCAATGCGGTTTCGTGGGCTGAGATATCTCCACCACCTGCCATTTCCTGAAGTTGTGCAGACTGGTCTTCGACCGCATCGTGCAGGAGTGCAGCTATTATTATAGCTACCTCTTTTATTTCGAAATAGTTGGCAATACGCCCTGCAACCCGAAGTATGTGATGGACATAGGGGCCATCGGGGCGTGCTTTTTGCTGACTGTGCAGGTTGATGGAGAGCTGCAGGGCTTCTTCGAGCTTTTCTTTTTCTTTACTATCAATATTTTTCAGGCCGGAAAGGAGGTTGTTTATCAAATTTTGCATTTGGAGAGCTGAGTAGTTTTTAATTGTTGATATCTAAAGTTACAGTTTAGCTTATATAAATATTGCAAAGTTCAAAAGAAATAAGCAATTGACTATAATCCATAAGGGATACATGTGACTTCATAGCAATAATCAATCTAAGAATATGTGCTCAAGAGTCATGGTTCGTAGTTCGACAAGCTCACTATGACAACTCACCATGATATATATCTATTTACCTTCGTCAATATAATTCACGAACCTGCCTACCTGCAGGCAAGTGTATCCCTTGTCAAGTATAATACAGACATTTTTTATTTGGCGACGTACATTTACCTCCTCAACAATATCTCAACTCTACGGTTCTTTCGCTGGCCTTCGGGGGTGGTGTTGGGGGCAATCATTTTGGCTTCGCCCCAGCCTTTGGCCTGGACCATGGTTTCATTGACACCAAGTGACAGGATGTAATGCATCACCTGGTTGGCGCGCTGGTGGGATAGCTGTTCGTTGATCATGGGTGTGCCGGTATTGTCGGTGTAGGCATTTACATAGAGCATGAACGACTTTGAGTCCATCCACGGTACAATGGCTTCGCGGATCAGCGCTTTGTCGCTGTCGGAAAGGTCAACCTTGTTTACATCGAAGTGCACCATAGTCAGCATGCTGTCTAAAATGGGCGCGACGTAGTCTGTGGGCAGCATAACGATGTTGTGGAGCATTGGCTCCTGGGTGTATTGCTTGTCGAAAACTATGGTATCGTGCACATCAGTAAAACCCATTCGCTGGGTATGGATGGCGTAGGTGTTGTTGAGGTGCAGTGTAATGATGAAGCTTGCATCGCCACGGTTGCTCTGGAATTGGTATATGGTATCGCCCCGTTTGGCATTGCAGATATAAATTGCCGCATAGTTGAGCCTGAGCTTGCTAATGCTATCGTAAACCACACCCTGGATGTAACTGACAGGAACAGGCTTTTGCATACCGAAGAGCGGTGTTTCATAAAGATCGAAATTACCGGCAGGCCCCTGTCGGTCGGAGGCGAAGTAGAGTTTGCTGCCATCGAGTGTGACACATTCGCTCATTTCGTCGAAAGCGGTATTGATGGGGTAGCCGAGGTTTACAGCCCTGGTATAGGTGGTGTCGTTAATTTTTTTACTCATGAAAATATCGGTGCCGCCCATGCCCAGCCAGCCATCGCTGGTAAAATAAAATGTCTGGTTGTCCACATTCATGTAGGGCGCGGTTTCGTTGCCTTTAGTGTTGATGCTGGGGCCTGCATTTACGGGTAGCTGCCAGAGGCCGTCTTCGAAACGGGATACCCAGATATCGTACCCGCCATAACCGCCGGGGCGGTCGCTGACGAAGTAGAGCTCGCGATTGTCGGGGGAAAGGGTGGGCATTCCTTCGTAGCTGGGCGTATTAATGGTGGACCCGAAGGGCTGTGCTACTGTCCATGGGCTATCGTTAGCTACCCTGTATGCCATAAACAAATCGCAACCGCCTTCTGTCCAGGCATCGAGGCTGCGGTTGTCGCAACGGGTAAAGAACAGGTAGTGGCCATCGGCGGAAATAAACTGCGATGATTCCTGGTCGGGGGTATTGGGGGGGGAACCCATGTTGCGGGCATAGAGCCAGCCGCCGCAGGAGTCGTAATCAGCATAATAGAAGTCTTCATCGAGGTGTACCCTTCGTGTAAAGTACAGGTGCTGTGAATCTACTGCCATGGAAGGGAACAGCTCCGGGGAACTTGTATTAATCCTGATCCCCAGGTTGGCGGGCCATTCAGCAATAGTGTATTTTGCCATAGACTCTCTGACAAATAATGCCTGGGCCTTCATTTTATTCCATTCGGCACTGTCTTTTATGGTGGCATAATTGCTGATGAGCGCAAGAGCATTGTCGGGTATGCCGGCGTAAATGTAGCACCGGGTGAGTGGTTTGGCAAAGCGCATGCCTCCGTTCTGGCATTTCACCGACCCTTTTGTAAATACCCGGACAGCTTCAGAGAATTTATGAGCTTCGAAGTACCACTGGCCGAGGATACCGTACCCATCGGCAAAGCCAGGGTCGTACTCAAGTACCTGCTCCATTTTTTTGCATGCCTTATCCGTCTCCTTCCTGGCCTTAAGGCGAATAGCTTCATTGTAACAGCGCACCGTTTTTTTTCCGGTCTGGGCTATTGCAATAAAACCTGAAAACAAGCAAAAAAGGAAAAATAATATCTTAAGCCGCATGTGTAACTGCGAAAAGTACAAAAAAAACCGGAAAACCCCTGACCCCCTGAGCTCCTGAGCCCCTGAAGGGGAACAATGTATTTAGCTGTTGTTTAAATTCCAGGCAAAGGGTTTATCAATTGTGCGTAATTATTTTAAGACATTGAAAAGTTTTGAGACATATGACTTAGGAACGATGACAAAATAATTCCTACAATCTGACTTGTTCTTTTCCATTTTTTCGGCGTTGTAAAAGTCTTTAAATACCTTGGTATTCGCAGATTTTACGCCTT
>CAIMDZ010000020.1 GCA_903839875.1 uncultured Bacteroidota bacterium | reverse complement strand
CGATAGAGATAGGAGTGATGATGTTTGCAGAAGCTGATGCTGTTGCGGTAGCCTGTGCGAAAGAAGAGTTAGCTGCTGCTAATACTACTACTGATGTTGCGATTGCTTTGATAATGTTTCTCATTTTAGTTTGTTTTTTAGTTTGAGTTAGTTAGTTAGTTTGTTTGATAGGTATATTACCAATGTCATGCCAAAGTTGTAATTAATTGATAATCAATTAATTGAATTTTTGCATGGCAGTGATTTCTTCCGCGGGGTGGAGTGGTTTTCCGGATGGTGGAAAATATGTTATATTATTGACCAAAAAACAAAATGTATTAATTAATACTCATATTCAATCAGTCAAACCAGCATCGGTTTAGAGTATTGTTTCTACAAGGAAATTTTGAAATGATTGCGGCCGGACCATTCTTCCGTATTTCAAATATGTTTTCACATAAATATATGCAAAGCGTTCCCAATAAGGGTTTCAAAAGATTATGATGTTCGTTTATGTTTGAAATTATTCAAAGCTGCAAATAGCAAACCGCCACCTTACTTTATAGAACAAACGTTCCAAAGGTTGTATTGAATCCCCCAAATAAGGCTGTTTCTATTAGTGGCACTAAAATAAAACAACATGTTTATGGTATATAAAATGATAATTAGTTGTATTAATTTTGTTCATCCGTTAATTATACGATAACTAATATGTTATTTTTATATTCAGGTCTAATTTGCCATTAAAGAATAAGATTGCTGTTCTGTGGTTGTTTATGTTTCGATATCCATATGCTACTCTTTGTAGCCGGGCTATCTTATTTATTATTCTGTTCGGTTTTCGCGTTAGTAAGTGTACTTCCGGCCTGGTTGGTAATTCCATCCAGATGATTCATTAATGTTTTTGCAGAAAGCGACCTTCGTGTTCAGTAGGCTCAAAGTTTTCTTTAGCAACAAATCCTTTGTCGCCATAGCCTTGAGTTTTGATAATATCACTGCCAATTTTGCAAGCACCAATGTTGATACCGCTGGAGGAATAAGTATTACGTGAGATAGCGTATTTAATTATTTCCAAAAAATGGAAATCTAATCCAAAAATCAGACATAATATTTAATATCGCAAATCATAAATAGCTGAATATAAATTTGATAATAGTTTGGTACATTTTTTGGATAAGTATTCTTAGGAAAGTGTACCTAAATTATTAGTAAACATATAATTAATTATATTAATCAGTTAACTTCTGTCGCAAAACCGAATGAAATGAAAAATAACGAATTATCAACAGTGAGAAATATAGCAATACCAAATGAATTATATTCTATAAAAAGGATAAAAAAAATGTTTTTTTTGATAAGTATACTGGTATTGCTTTTTAATTCGGTAAAAGCAACGCCGGCAGCTATTACAGGTATTACAACCATAGTTGCAGGAAGCACTTCAACATTATCAGATGCCACTACTGGCGGTACATGGACAAGTTCCAATACGTCAGTTGCAATAGTAGGGTCACTTACTGGAATAGTCACGGGTATTACTGTGGGTACTTGCAATATTACTTATACATTCGGTAGCTCATATGTTTATGTTACCATGACCGTATTATCTTCCTGTCCTCATAATATTTCCACATTGGCAGGTAACGGAACAGCCGGATATAGCGGAGATGGAAGCGCAGCTACCGCTGGAGAATTAAGCGACCCATATGCTGTTGCTGTTGACGGAACCGGGAATGTTTATATTGCTGACAAAGGCAATAATTGTATTCGTAAAGTAAACACTTCAGGTATAATAAGCACTTTTGCAGGCAATGGTACTGCTGGCTATTTTGGAGATAATGGTGCCGCAACAGCAGCAAAATTAAATAAACCAACTGGTGTAGCTTGTGACAGCAGTGGAAATGTTTACATAGCTGACCAGTTTAACAATTGTATTCGCAAAGTAAATACTTTGGGAATAATCACTACTTATGCTGGCAATGGCACAGCAGGATATACAGGAGATGGCGGGGCTGCTACTGCTGCTACATTAAATCAGCCAATCAATGTTGCCACTGATATATTTGGCAATCTGTTTATTGTTGATTTTAATAATAGCGTCATACGCAAGGTTAATTCATCAAAAATTATCAGTACTGTAGCGGGTACAGGCACCCCAGGGTTTAGCGGTGATGGAGGGGCTGCAACCAGTGCTAAATTATATCATCCTACTATGGCGGCCTGCGACTTGATAGGTAATTTATACATTGATGATGAAAATAATGACCGTATACGCAAAGTGAATACCTCTGGTATAATCACTACCATCGCAGGTGATGGCATTGATTCATTTAGCGGTGATGGCGGGCCTGCAACTATTGCCAGATTAAACGAAACATATGGTGTTTGTGTTGACAAGTTAGGGAATGTGTTTATAGCCGATTTGGTCAATGAGCGAATCCGAATAATAAATTCGGCAGGTATCATTACCACTTTTTGTGGAACAGGGGTAAGGGGTGCTCTTGGAGATGGTGGCCCTTCAACCGCGGCCCAATTATATAATCCATACGGTATTTGTGTTGACGATGCAGGCAATTTATATATTTCGGACAATATTAATGAACGTATCCGCAAAGTATCAGCTTGTCCAACAATTGGTTCTATAACAGGTATCGCTACAGTTTGCCCAGGCTCCTCCACAACTTTATCGGATGTTACAACCGGCGGTACTTGGAGTAGCAGCAACATTTCAGTTGCGACTGTAGGATCATCAACTGGAACTGTTATCGGGATTGCAGCAGGAACCGCTACTATTTCATATATTTTGTACGGCTTTTTAGCAACGAAATTGGTAACGGTAAACTCAACTCCTGCAGCAATATCCGGAGGTACAACGGTGGCAATAGGAGGCATGATAATATTAACTGACATTGCTCCTGGTGGGTTCTGGATGAGTGCAGATACAGCAGTGGCAAAGGTTTGCGATTCCTGCGGATTTGTCAGAGGTATATCAACAGGTTCAAGCACTATTTCGTACAGCATTGGCAGTTGCTATGTAACAACAACAGTAAATGTAATCACATTATCATCAATAACTGGCACTACTTCTCTTTGTACTGGCGCATCAATTGGTTTATCAGATGCCACAACTGGGGGAACCTGGGTCAGTAGCAATTCCGGCGTCGCAACTGTTGGGTTAACTACAGGTACTTTAACTGGCGTTGCTGCAGGAACTGCTACAATAACATACTTAGCAGACGGAGGGTTGGTAACGACTACAGTTACTATTCATGCCACGCCCTCTGCTATCATCGGCTCAGGAATTGTAGCAACTGGAGGGGCAATTACTTTAAACGATGTCACTACGGGTGGCGTTTGGACGAGTTCCAATCCATCAATAGCTGAAATAGGTTCCATTACTGGTATAGTTACAGGAGTAGCTGCAGGAACGAGCCTTATTTCATATGATATGGGAGTTTGCTATGTAACTTTATCAATGAATGTTATCCCAATAGCTGCAATCATAGGCGCCACAACTCTTTGCTTTGGCACTTCTTCTGCTTTATCAGATGCAACAACCGGAGGGACATGGAGCAGCAGTGATACACTCATCGCTACTGTAAACGCAACATCAGGTGTTGTTTATGGTATTTCTGCAGGCACGGCGATAATTTCATATAATGTAGCAGGTTACTCAAGAACCATTTTAGTTACAATAATTGACGTTCCAATTGTGGGTGCAATTTCAGGTTTTACTATGGTGGCAGTGGATAGTGCTATAACTTTAAGAGACTTTAATTCCGGTGGAGCAGCCACCTGGAGCAGTAGCAATTCTTCTATCGCATCAGTTAATACCTTGGGTGTTGTAACCGGGATATCTAATGGGAATGTTATAATAACCTATAGTGTAACAAATAGCTGCGCCACCACAAATGCAACAATAGCAATAACAGTCTATACGGGCATAACAGGCGATATAACAATTTGCACAGGTGGCACAACAACTCTGATACATTCCCTTCCCGGTAGCATATGGAGTAGCAGCGATACATCAATCGCAACGATTAATTCGGGCACGGGAGTCCTTACAGGAATTTCTGCGGGAACCGCATACCTCACCTATACCATGGGAAGCCCCTTTATAGTTACAGTTACTGTATTGCCTTTGCCATCAGTAACCGGAACGGTAACTAATGTAAGTTGCAGTGGGTATACAAATGGCAATATTGGCATTTCAGTCACAGGAGGTTCTACAAGGGGATCATGGTTATTTTATTCGTATTTGTGGAGTAATGGTGCAATAACCAATGGCGCATGGGATTTAATTCCAGGTAATTATTCAGTAATAGTCACTGATCCTGATGGGTGTTCCGGCACTGCAACTTTTACAGTAACAGCACCTACTCCGCTTATTGATTCGGGTATAATTACTGATACTTTGCTGGGTTGCATAGTAGGTAAAATAGAATTGATGGTTTCCGGCGGAACAAGCCCATATACTTATAATTGGAGTAATGGGGAATCTAGTCAGGATATTTATGGATTATTAGAAGGTGAATACATCGTCACCATTAAAGATTCAAATAATTGTGAGGCAACAGGGTGGTATTATGTAGAATACTGCGATGGTTGTCATCAGGATGGAATGCGAAGAAGTAATCCGTCCTCAGTTACTCAGGTGGTTCAAAGAGATATGTCTGTAAAAGCATACCCTAATCCTTTTTTCAACAAAACAAATATAACATTTACAACTACGACTACCGGTCAGACAACAGTTGAGGTAATCAGTGCTGTTGATGGCGAAAAAATAGGAAGAATTTTTAACGAATATACAATTGGCGGTTCAGAACACAGTTGCGTTTTAAATGGAGATAACCTTTCTCAAGGAATCTATATATATATAATATCAGTTGGTAATGTTCCTTATTTTGGTAAAGTAGTATTAGTGAAATAGGGATTTCCATTTATGTAAGCGTTCATTGGGTAGGGCTGGAAAAAGTACATTTTCTTACTGGTCTTACCGGCAATGTGAAATTGCATCAACTTGCGGCCGTTACTATTGAGTCGGCTAAAAGAGAATATGAGCAAACAAAGCAGCCTGTAAAGCGCTACCACAGCTTTGAATACCAGGCTGGCAAATAGAAAAATGCACAGCTTGTAGTAGTAAAAGTGGAAGTTGGCGATAAGGGCACAAATATTCGTTATGTAGTTATAGATATGCGCCAGTGGCGCACTCAGCAGCTTTATGAAAAAGGATATTGCGCAAGGGGCGCTATGGAACTGCGCATTAAACAATATAAAACCTATTTGCGATCAGACCGGATGTCCTGTATGCAATTTGGAGCTAACCAGTTCCGTCTGTTTTTACATTCTGCCGCATATGTGCTGCTGCACACACTGCAAACCGAAATGCTTGGTGCAACAGAATATACTCATTCCACTTTTAAAACCATACGCGAAAAAATCATCAAGGTAGCGGCGTATGTAAAAGAGATAAAAACGAGAATCAAGATTGAGTTCCCGGCATCATGTCCACAAATAAAAGTCTTTGGGAGCGGCCTGTTGCTTTTTGAAGCACTCAGAACATAGATTGACCTCAAAATCAACAATCATATTTCAATAAATCAATAATTGTTCCGCCAGGAATATGAGAAATTATGCATAATAAGCGCAAAAAATCCGGAACTATAAAGTTATTGGATTTTAGGACTTAAATGTTATACATTTAAGTCCTAAAATCCAAATGTATGAATGGCATAAAACTGTTTAAAATACTTCAAATGGGTACATCGTTTATAACAATTATGTTAGGTATACATGAAAACTCATGCATTATTATATTTGTTGGATTATTAGGGATTGTATTCGCATACTTGCAATATGTATTTGAAAATAAAAAAGAAAAAAAAGACGATCAACATAAAAAAGACATTGAGCTTAGAATGAAGCTTGCTAATTTGAGAATAAAATATTCAGGTAGTACAGCTTTTGTTGATACTCCATATACAAGGTCATTACCTCGTCATTATTGGGAATTGGTCAAGGAATTTAAACTATATGAACTTTTAAGATTATGGGAAATTAATTCTTATTCAAATGGCGAAATTGATTTTTTAGAAAATCATACAAATTTTACCGATGTAACTAATAAACATATCTTACTTAATGAACCTCGTTGAACTTTCTGATAATTTCCCAACCGAATTACACTGCATAGAATATGCAGAAAGCATAAGATTTGGGAAAAAAATAAAATGTGCTTATTGTGGCTCAACGAACCTTTCACAGAGGGTTCCCGACTTTCGCCATAGGTGTAAAGACTGTAAAAAAAGTACCGCTGTAACCGTAAATACAACACTGCATAATACCCGGATTTCATTAAAAACGTGGTTTTGTGCCGTATCTGTCATTACAGATGCAAAAAAAGGGATGAGCGCTTTACAACTTCATCGAAACATAGGGGTAAGTTATCCGACCGCTTTTAGGCTATTCCATAAGCTAAGGGAATTAATGATGGATGAAAATAAAAACATTGATGAGCTTTCCGGTATTGTTGAAATGGATGAATTGTTTGTAGGTGGTAAACCCCGAAAAATGAATACTCCACATATTACTATGGACAGCCCAAACCCATTTGTAAGAATAGCACACGCCAAAGGAGAAACAAGGGAGGAACTTGATAAACAGATTGAAGATTTAGAAAATAATGGTTGGGATTTCACACCACAAGGCAAAAACAGGGCAAATATTACATCCACAGGCAAACAAGGAAAGGGAGACCGTAAAATACCAGTTGTAGGCATAGTTCAAAGAAATGGTAATGTGATTGCTGAAGTAATGGAAACATTAACCTATACGAACTTAAAAGAAATGGTCAAAAAGTATGTAATTGAAGACAAAAGCCTGTTGATTACTGATAGCTTTGCCGGTTACAACTCAATGAAAAAAATAATTGAACATATCAAAATTGACCATAACCAGTTATATAGTTACAAGGGGGTTAACAGTAATTCAATCGAAAGTTTTTGGGCAATAATTGAACGTGGTATAATGGGGCAATACCACAGCATAAGCCCAAAGATGTTACCTAACTATGTAGCCGAATTTGTATATAGGTACAACAATAGGCGGGATACTGAATTTATGTTTCACGAATTGATATATAAACTACTTCAACCAATTAATTAATAGTTCCGAAAAAATCGGCATAATCAACTGAAAATCAATATACTTAAAGCCGCTATCTAAAGAAAGACCATTTTTTTGACAACCAAAAATAATATCGCTCACAAAAATCACCTGCACCAACCAGAAAATTTGAAATATCTTGCCTGATTGCGGGTTTATGAATATTGCAGGATAATAACAGTAGCACAATAATACATCAGATTACTATTGACACATATTGGTTTGTATTGAAACGTAAGTACATGTAACAATTTGTTGACAGATCGG
>CAIMDZ010000019.1 GCA_903839875.1 uncultured Bacteroidota bacterium | reverse complement strand
CGATCGTCCTCGCTCCAATCTTCAGAACTCTCGCAACCTGCTCATTGCTTACCTTATCAGAAAATGTGCCTTCGTCGCAATTTAAAAGAATCAGCGCATGTATCACTTTTTTGGATGTATGTGTCCCGCCCTGAGTGATCGACAGCAATTCATCCCTTTCCTGCTCCGTTAGTGTAACCTTGTACTTTTCCATAGTTTTTGCACAAAGGTACAAAAATTATGCGTCATAGTATGTGTGACATGACACTAGCGGGCTATGGCAACTTGAGCAGAATAATAGGACTACAGCCCGGACAGAAATTTTTTTTAACTAATCAGATGTTGCGACCTGTTCGTAAAGCGGGGCTAGTTTATTACATTTGCCGCTCATGCGAAGGGGTGAATTACTGTTTTTATTTGTTTTCATGGTTTCATTGCCGGTTTTCGGGCAAATGAAGAACGGCAAGCTGGAGCAGCTGATGGAGGGGTATGTGGCATCGGATCATTTTAACGGGACAGTGCTGGTGGTGAAGAAGGGTATGGTGATGCTGGAAAAGGGGTATGGGTACAGGAATATAGCGCAACAGATAAAGAATGATGAACATACAGTGTTCAGGATTGGACGGGTTACGGAAGCGTTTACATCGGAGATAATAGTGAAGCTGGATAGCAAGGCGATGCTGGGTTTGGAGGATAGGTTGTCTAAGTATGTGCAGGGTTTTCCGCTGGCTGAAAAGATAACTATCAAGCAGTTGCTGGCGCATACATCGGGTGTGCAATGGTATGTGCCAGATACGGCAGTACAAAGGAACGGAGTGTGCAGGCCAATGAACATGCTGACCTTTAATGAAGCTTACAGAGGCAAACAACTATCTTTTGAGCCTGGTAGCAGGTATGAATACAGCAATGCAGATTATATTCTGCTGGGTTTTGTAATAGAACGGATGTCACGGGTACATTATGACGATGAAGTAGATGATAAGATATTCAAGGTATGTGCTATGAAGCATTCGGGTTATGAGTTTTTCGGGCTTAAGGATGAGCATAAAGCTACAGGGTATTTTTTTGAGGGCGGTGATAAGTACACTGCTGTGAAAACAACAGGGGATACAGGTATACTGTTTTCGGTGGAGGGTATGTATAGTACGGTGGGCGACTTGTATAAATGGCACCAGGCATTGCATCATTACCGGCTGTTGCCGGAGGACTGGCAGGGGCTGGCATATACACCTGTTAAGAACCAGTATGCGCTGGGCTGGTACATAGACAAGACAGGGAATAGGAAATATATGATCAACGGGGGGAGTTATGCGGGGTTCACATCTACGGTGATAAGGGATGAGGAAGATGACTTGTTTATAGCCGTGCTGGAAAATAAAATGCAACAGGGGTATAGTAATACAGGGATAGCGAAGGGATTATTGAAAAGCGTATTAGGTATGGACCAAAAGAAGGAGGACAAAAAAGCTGACGGGAAACCGGATAAGAAGGAGGACAAAAAAGAAGTGATGCCTGATCCGGCAACCTATAAAAAGTATGTGGGAGAGTTTTTGTTCAATGAGAAATATTTACTTATTTTTTCCATTAAAAATAATGAGTTAATTGCTGCGTCTGTGGTTAACAATACTATTCAAATGATACCTGAGGGTGGCAATACTTTTAAAACAGGCGCATCTGATGCCCGTGTAGAGTTTATGCCGGATAAGCATGGGGTAGTGAATAAGGCAATACTGCACCAGAGCGGGCAGAATTTCACAGGGACGAGGGTGAAGTAATACCCTATTCCTATAAGGGAGATTTTATTAATTAGCCTTTCTTATCAGTTAATAAATCCAATCAGTATTTCAATCTCGCTTCAACTTTTCGCAGATACTCCACGGTGGCTTTAGATACGGTCTTTCTTTTTTCGGTGAAGGGGATTTTCGTTATTTGCCATATGGAGGAAAAGAAAGCGCCGGGGTGGGCTGCGGCATTGCGCAGGTATTCCCATGACCAGGCTGTTGCTGTCGTTACAAAATATTTAAATGGCAGGTAGCGGTAGGCTACTTTGCTTTTGTTGATCCATTGCATCTGTAGCTTGCGGTAGTTGGGAGCGCGGCCCAGCGGAGACTCTTTATGCAGCACTGTTACGCGGCTGTCGTAACCTATGGTATAGCCGGCATTAAGGGCGCGGTAGCTGAGTTCGTATTCTTCCATACCATAATGGAAGTCGGTGGGGTATAGGCCGGTTTTGTCTATCAGTTCGCGCTTCATGATGTGAGCGCCGCCGGCAAAGTAGGCAGTGAGGAATTTGGGTTTGCCAGCGTATTTATCGTACATCTTATGCGGGAAGGCGGTTACCTGCACTTCTTTGTTTTCATAGTAGAGTACCCGGAAGGTGATGATACCGGTGTTGGCTTCCTTAAAGAATGGGTCGGTGAAAAGTGAGGCGAGTTGCTGCATGTCACCGGGCGAGGTGAAGACCATGTCGTCGTCTATGCTGAGGAGCAGGCTGCCCTTTGACAGGGGAATCAATTTGTTGCGGCCCTTGGCTACTCCGAGGTTCACATCGGACCAGATGTAGCGTGCTTTTAAAGAGGGGGTAGAATTAATGTAGTTTATCACCTCATCATAGCTATCGGCAGATGCGTTGTTAAGGACAAGTATCTCTTCGATTACCTGGTTGAAGTTTGTTTGGGTATTGAGATTTTTCAATAGTTCCAGCAAATCGGCAGGGCGATTCCAGGTGATTATGAGTATGGAGATGCGGTCGGACATTGATAATGAGGGATAAATTTACGCTATTATGTGTAAAGACATCCCTAAATGTTGTGTTATAAGAATGACTGGAGGGCTATGCAAACATCGCCGATGGGGAGGCCCATAACGTTGTAATAATCGCCGTTTATTTTTTCGATTCCTATTACACCTATCCACTCCTGGATGGCGTAGGCGCCAGCTTTGTCAAAGGGTTTGTAATGCGTGACATAGTGGGTAATCTGGGCATCGGTGAGGGGGCGGAAGTAAACTTCGGTGGTGACGGAAAAGCTGGTTTCTTGGTTGCCCCTGCGCATACAGACGCCCGTAACTACTTTGTGCATACGTCCGGAAAGCTGCTGCAGAATGGCAATGGCATGGGCTTCATCTTCCGGTTTGCCAAGGATATGATGGTCGAGCAGGACAACCGTATCTGCGGCAATAACTAAAGCGTCATTTACAAGGTGCGAAACTGCGTCTGCTTTTTTCCGGGCAAGGAATTCGGGGACATCGTCGCCAGGCATACCGGGAGGGTTGGTTTCGTCCACATCGGCAATGAGGATTTCAAAACTGATCTCCGCCATTTCAAGCAGTTGCTTACGGCGGGGTGACTGGGAGGCAAGGATTATTTTATTCTTCGATGAGGTTGGCATACAATTCCAGATGATAAATGAGTAATGAACAGATACCCAGCAGCATGATGACCTTGAGGATGCGGCTGGATGTGTGGTAGTGCAGTTTTGTAAAGCCCCGGTTTAAAAAGAAGCTCCAAAGTACGATAGGTAATATGAGGAAAAGAGCAATGTAAAACGGAAGCAAAACATACTTGTAGTGATACAAAAGACCAGCGGCACCTGCAAGCGGCATGACTACGAGTAATGACAGCACCATTGCAAAACCTGTTGAATACTTCAGCCCTCGTTTTATGGGCAGGGTGAGGCATCCTTCAGATTCATCGCCTTTGTAGTCTTCCATGTCTTTTACGATTTCCCGCATCCAGGTAAGCATAAAAGCGAAGTAGGCATACACCAACAGGGTCCAGAAGGGGAGGGAAGAACCGCTGTGCCATGAGACACCTGCCAGAACAGGAAGAGAAAATTCGTGGTGCAGTGCGGGCTCATAAACGAAGAAAATGATAATGGTAAGGGCAGTGAGTACTGAGATGGCGATATTGCCAGTAATATACTGGCGTTTAAAATCGGTAGAATAAAACCATAATAAAGCAATACAAGCCACCTGGAGCAGTAACCATTCAGGGTGATGTGCTTTGAGGGCAACGATGCCTGCAAGGACCAGCGCGGCGGAATTCAGGATGGCATGGGCTATAATAGCATGCTTGCGAGGGATTATTTTTTCCAGCACCACTTTTTCAGGTTTGTTGATGAGGTCTATCTTAAAATCGAAGTAGTCGTTGATGATGTAACCTGCGGCGGCAATCAGCAGTGTGGACAGAACAATATAGGAAAAGTGGACAGGTTTTAATACTTCGGGATCTTCGGGCAGGACAACGCACCACCACACAAGCACTTGCGTAAGCAAAATGATCGTGAGGTTCTTCCATCGTATAATGCGCAGCCAGGGCATGGATTTGGGTAATTGTGTCCCGATAGCTATCGGGAGGATTGTTATTTGATTGGTACTAAATTATGACAATTGGCGCAATACATCCACCTGGTTATTTTCGCAGGGGTCATCCGGAAAAGAAAATGCTGTTTTATTACCAAATTGGCTTTCGCTTCATGTGTAGTACACGAAGAATAATAACTTGCTGCAAACCCGGGTCAACAATATAGTGAATAAGGTATTGAAAAACGTCGGTAGCAGTGCATCGTACATTATCATACCTGACACTTCCAATAAGAGGGGTAATCGAAAGATCGTTAATTTTCAGTTGCAGGTATTCTAAAAATCTTTCACCAAGGTTTGGACTCCTGGAATTTTCCCAATCAATTGCCTGTTGAATATCCCGCCTGGCATTAGTGGTAGTAATAATTGTAAAAGGCATGAAAATAATTACAATTTATACTGTTTTTTGGTTTCGTTCCAGTCTATTAACTCAGTTTTTCCGTTTGCAATATGCTCAAGTTCAGTTTTTCCGAGAGCAATCTGCCAATCGGGAGTGTCAATAGATGCAGCATTTTCCTCATCAGCGAACTCCTTGTACTTTTTTTTGAGTTTATTCCAGTCTTCAATTGGAATCTGAAGCTGAACAGCAGTTGTGTGGCCTGATCTATCTGAAATATATTGTAAATTCATCATAGCAAATATTATTAAGGTTGCCTAAAAGGTATAACTTAACCTATATCAAAGTTAAATAAAATAGGAATACCAGCCTGCTAACAGTAATTATGCCATTTTTATGTTTTATTCCAATTCCCCGGATCTACTCTCCATTGTTCAAGGGTTTCTTTTTGTTCGGGGTCTATAAGTTTCTGGTCTTCACAAACTTCCATAAGGGCGGTGTAATTGCTGATGGTATAGAGCGGCAGCCCGGCTTTTTTAAATGCTTCATCTGCAACGGGAAAGCCATAGGTGAACAATGCGCACATGCCCAGTACTTCTGCTCCCTGCTCGCGGAGCACATCAACCACCTGCAGGCTGCTTTTGCCTGTGGAGACCAGGTCTTCTACTACCACAACTTTCTGGCCTTTATGAAGCACACCTTCAACCTGGTTGCCCATGCCGTGTTCTTTTGGCTTGGAGCGAACATAGATAAAGGGAAGCTTCAGCAGGTCGGCGGCCATGATGCCGTGGGGTATTCCTGCTGTTGCTACTCCGGCTATCACTTCGGCATCCGGGAATTTTTCCAGGATCATGTTGGCGAGTTCGCTTTTTACAAAATCGCGTACATATGGAAAAGACAAAACCTTGCGATTGTCGCAATAAACAGGTGAATGCCAGCCAGACGCCCAGGTATATGGTTTTTGCAGGTTGATCTGCAGGGCTTTAATTTGCAATAATTTTCCGGCGAATTCTTTTGCAGCGCTCATAATGAGGGCAAAAGTAACGAGAAGGTCTCAAAAAGTTTACTTTTGCCAACATGAGTTTCGCACAAAGGATATATTATAATGATAAACCGCTGATTCTGACTACAAATAAGAACGGCTATAAAAGCAGTAACCAGGAGACAAGTACTTTTCTTAATTTTTCCGGTGCATCTGCAAGGAATTATTCACATGCAGTACAACAGATGGAGCGGCAGGAAATAAAAGGTGTAATAATCGAAGATAATTCGGTTGATGCACTATGGTCTGAATTAAGAAATCTATACCTGCCCATTGAAGCAGCCGGAGGAGTGGTTTTTAATGAACATGATGAAGTACTGATGATCTACCGTCGGGGAAAATGGGACTTGCCAAAAGGCAAACTGGATGATGGAGAAGAAATCAGCGCATGTGCATTACGTGAAGTAAGTGAAGAGACAGGCTTGCAAACCCTTGAAATTGAAAGTAAAATTTGTGATACTTACCACATCTATACTCAATATAATAAGCAATTCCTTAAAAAAACTGCATGGTATAAAATGATTGGTACTGCTAAAGATATACTCACTCCGCAGAAAGAAGAAAATATACTTGAGGCAAGATGGGTGAGCAGGGAAGGTTTAACCCCTTTGGCAGCTAAATCATACGAGGCTGTGCGGGAAGTGCTGTATGCTACAGGATTAAACTTTTGAAGATTTTTTTGTTGAAAATTAATGATCTGAAGTTATTATATAGTACATGAATATGATATATATCAAATAATTAAAGGTACTTTAAGAATACTTTTTGTAATTTTATTTTAGTGGGGCTATGTACAAATTTTTACAGACAGTTTTTCTTGCAGATTATTGCTATACCCGCAGTAATTGCATTCACAGGGCATGCACTTATTGCACAGCAAGACTGGCATTTGAAAAAGGATGAAAATGGTATTAAGGTTTTTACAAAGAATACAGATAACTCGGACTTTAAATCTATAAGGGTTGAATGTAATATAAATGCCCGCATTTCCCAATTAGTCGCTTTTTTGCTTGATATTGAAAAACAGAAGGAATGGGTATATAATTATAAAAATTCAGAGCTTATAAAGATAATTGCTGCAAACGAGGTTGTTTTTTACGCAGAGGTTTGCTTACCATGGCCATGCTCCAATAGAGATTATATATCGCATATCACTATCAATCAACCTTCGGCACAATTGGTGGTAATTGATTCCCATACTGAACCTGACCTGGTTCCCATAAAAAGCGGGAGAGTAAGGATTAGAACATCAAGCGCACATTGGGAGGTGACCGCCTTAAGCAACAACTTGCAAAGGATAGTATATACTGTTCAGTTCGATCCCGGTGGTTCAGTTCCTTCATGGCTGGTCAATATGTTCGTCACCAAAGGGCCGTATCATACGTTCCAGAAAATAAGAGAAGGAGTTGTGCGGCCGGAGTACCAGAATGCGCACCTGGATTTCATAAAAGAGTGATGTTGAATTCGGAAATTTGAAAATGCGGAAATGGCTCGTAATGATCAGATTATTACGCCCCTAAAATCTTACTTCTTTTGGCATAAACATGCTTGCGTCACCACCGTTTCTTATTACATCGCGTACAATGGTTGAAGAAATAGTAGAGTAAAGCGGTGAGCAGGTAAGGAAAATGGTTTCGATATCTGGTACCAGCATCCTGTTCATATCTGCAATGGCTTTTTCGTATTCAAAATCGCTGATGTAACGTATGCCGCGTAGAATATATTTAGCCCCGATTTTTTTGCAGTACTCAACAGTCAGTCCCTCATAACCTGTTGCTTCGATCCGCGGGTCATTTCTGAATATTTCTCTTATCCAGCCGGTGCGTTGTTCTACTGTGAACATAGGTTGCTTGGTTACGTTCGTTCCGATACCTATCACCAGCTTATCGAAAAGGTTGACTGCACGTTCGATGACATCAATGTGTCCAAGTGTTATGGGATCAAAAGTGCCGGGAAATAAACAGATACGTTGCATATTATTCGGTTGGTTGAACAAAAAAAGTAAATATCGTGGTTCCGTAATTTTTCATTCTTTGAAAATTCGGGTGTTTCTGATAATCATTTCTAGGTGTGTGTTCCAGTACAAAGATACCACCTGGCAGTAATAATTTTTTTTCAAAAACATGCAATGGCAGCTCGTCAATGTTTTGTAAAGCATAGGGCGGGCCTGCAAAGATAAAGTTGAACTGCTCTGTACATTGTTTCATGTATTTGAACACATCTCCGCTAACGATATAGAGCTTCCCGGCTATATCTAATTCTTTTGCCGTTTTTTTAATAAAATTAATAGTGGCAGGGTCACGTTCAACAATAGTCAGATCTAAAGCGCCCCGCGAAGCGAGTTCATAACTGATGCTGCCGGTGCCGCCGAAAAGGTCAAGGGTTTTAATGCCCTCCATGCTGATGGCGTTATTGAGAACATTAAACAGACCTTCTTTGGCCACCTCAGTGGTAGGCCGGGCGGGGATTTTTGCCGGTGGGTTGAACCTTCTGCCTCCGAAAATACCTCCTACAATACGCATGAAAAAAGTTGTTGGGCGAGGTAAACGGCGCCATCCCACCGGGAAGTGAAAGAACGGCCATTGCCTGCCCGCAGGCCAGGGAAATATTGTGATAATTCATTAATAATAGTATACTCGGATGCACTAATAGCATTGCATCTCAAAGATATCTTGGAGGGAGAAATATTGTTTTCCATGCATAGTTGCCTGATCTCAAATGCAATGTCTTCGGCGCAGGTATAATCGAATACCCGGTGCCACAGTAACTGGCTGTAGTTATGCAACGTAGCACATACCTGCTCTCCGGTAAGGCAACATTGCATGTAAAGGCTTTGCTTATTAGTATGATCGAAATGATAAATTGCCATTGGCTGGGTAACAGCCTTTTTGAAATTTATTTTTATTAATTCTGAAATGCTGAGTGGTACTGCATGCAGGTAAGAAGCTTTGTCGTCCTCCAGCCTGAAAGATTCAATAACATCTTTCTGCTCAATGAAATAGATATGCTTTAACCAATTTTGTGCATCTTTTTCTTCATAGAGCGCATCGGGAACGATTAAATTCTTATTGCTGCAAATAAATACTGCTTTAACTTTTTCCTTAGCAACAAGCAGTGGCTCCTGTGAAAAAAGGTGCTCAAAAAAACTAAGTTCCCAAACTGGTTTAGTTTTGTTATAACCTGTATAGTGTAGTGTAAGGAGTTCTTTTGAAACACTGAAACCTGCTACCAGCAAACCTCTCTGTACCAGTACACAAATGACAAAGGCAACCCTTGATGGAATGGTTTCATCTTCCTGTACGTTATAGATCTGTTCGTATATATTATTGGTAACTGTTGCCATTTAAATAATGCAATCGGAGCATTTGTTTTCTCAGGACTAAATCTCCTTTTTGCGGGTAAATGTAGTAAAAAAGTTACAGGTACTGAATATGGGTTTATATCTAAATTGTAAAGAAGCCGGGATTCACCAGGTACTTTTTACAGGAATCATTGGTTACCCGCAAAGTTATATGGTCTTACCGCCTGCCTTCCTCCAGAATCTCTTAGAATTACCCCCAGGAAGAATTAATTGATCTTTAATCTGACCTGTTCTTTTTTTATTGCGACTAATTTCTTTTTTTGCTGGTCATAATCAATATTGTATCGCTCCAATACCATTCCTATCAGCATTCTTTCGATTACAGCCGGATAAATATAGTCGTCTTGTGGGGCGCCTGACATTTTTTTGACTAAATGAACATCAATATCCTCGTGTACCTCGTCGGGTTTTTTGGTGGCGTTAATGGAGTCTGTTTTAATTTTCAGGGATTTGAATTCTTTGGTCTGCTTTATTAAGGTAAAGAAATTCTGTATTTCGGAATCAGATAGTTGTTTTTGGTCGAAGGAGTGGGTGGAAAGGAGCAGGATTATCAATGATAATTGCAGAAAAACCTTGAGTTTCATAATGTCGTATTTTTGAAAATAGATAAAAAAAATACAAATTAGGGAGCAATTGGATGTAAAGTATAACCTATTAAAGAATAAATTTGCGCACCTATTTACCGGATTAGTGTAAAAGTAGATTAAAAACGAGGATAGAAAAATATATTAGATTTTGAGTCAAAACGGAAAAATTAATAACCTGGGCGTTGCAGCCACTAACAGGCAGATACTAAAGCTGGCGGCGCCTATTTCACTGGCGTTGCTGATACCGCAACTGAGTTTTTTTACAAATACCCTTTTTTTAGGCAGACTGGGGATAAGGGAACTGGGGGTGAACGGCATAACAGGGGTTTTTTACCTGATACTATCCATGATCGGGTACGGACTGAGCAGCGGCATGCAGATACAAATGGCCCGAAGGGCAGGAGAAGGAGATAAGAAAGGCCTGGCTGAGATACTTACGAATGGTGCAATGCTGTCTATCATGTTCTCATTAGGGTTAATGATGCTCACTTTATGGTTTGTGCCCTTGCTGTTTGGGTTTAGCCTGCATGACAGTGACAATTTTTCATTATCTGTCAATTTTGTATATATACGGGTATGGGGGTTGCCATTTCTGATGCTCAGCCAGCTATTTTGTTCCTTCTTTATATCCATTGGCCGTTCCAGGCTCATAATATATGGATCGCTGGTGGCTACACTTTTAAATGTTCTGTTCGACTACCTGCTTATATTCGGCAAGGGCGGCTTTCCTGCCATGGGTTTCAGGGGGGCAGCGGTGGCATCTGTAATATCAGAGATTTTTTATGCTGTAACCATGGTTGGCATCTTTTTCTATCACCGGCTGCATCATACTTTCCCGGTGTTTAACTTCCGCCATTTCGACTATTCATTATCCCAACGAACCCTGAAGGTAGCATCTCCGCTTATTGTTCAGTTTTTATTCAGTATAGGAGGGTGGCTGGTATTCTTCATTTTCATAGAGCACCTTGGCGGCCAGGCGCTTGCTGCTTCGCAGGTGCTCCGGAATATATTCGGGATAGTAGGTGTAGGTACCTGGGCGCTGGCAACTACCTGCAATACCATGGTGAGTAACCTGATAGGGCAGGGCCGGAGGCGGGAAGTAATGCGAATCATCTGGAAGATTTGCAAGCTGAGCCTTATGTATGCAGTGGTGGTATGTGCGCTGCTCCTGGCATTTTCACATCAGTTTTTGTCTATTTATTCAAATGATCTGTCGCTTATTGATTTTGCCTTACCCAGCCTTAGGATTATAGTGATGGCAACATTGATCATGTCGTTATCAACAGTGGTATTCAATGGTGTTGTGGGTACGGGCAATACGCTTGTAAACCTTACTATGGAGATAAGCTGTGTTGGTGCTTATCTTGTGTATTGCTATTTTGTGATACATAAGCTGCATAGTCCGCTATATATATGCTGGGGGTCAGAATTCATTTACTGGACTACTCTTTTTATAGGTTCGTTCTTTTACCTTAAAAGCGGCAGATGGAAAGGGAAAGACATTTGAAAGTGAAAACCCTAATACCCAATTCCAACTTTCGTACCTTTGCGCCATGTCAAAAAAAGCGATCCTCATTATAATGGATGGCTGGGGGCATGGCAAAGTGCCTGCCGCAGATGCCATCGCCAATGCCAATGTACCTTTTGTAAAATCTCTTTACAGCAAGTACCCCAACACGGAACTGATAACCTGTGGCGAAGCCGTAGGACTCCCTGACGGGCAGATGGGTAATTCGGAAGTAGGCCACCTGAATATTGGTGCAGGCCGTATTGTGTACCAGGAACTGGAACGTATAAACGTAGCAGTACGTAATGGCGAACTGGAGCGGAACAAGGTGCTGAATGATGCTTTTGATGCAGCTAAGGCTACCGGCAAAACACTCCATTTCATCGGCCTTGTCAGCGATGGGGGGGTGCATAGCCACATCAAACACCTGAAAGAATTGTGCACGCTGGCACAAAAAAATGGTATCCCTGAGTTTGTGGTACATGCATTTACCGATGGCCGCGACTGCGACCCCAAAAGCGGACTGGGCTTTATAAAAGAACTGGACGAGCACCTGGAAAAAACAGGCGGACTGCTTGCTTCAGTAACCGGGCGCTTTTATGCTATGGACCGCGATAAACGCTGGGAGCGGGTGAAAATAGCTTATGATGGCCTTATCAAAGGGATAGGAACGCATACCACCAATGCACTGGCAGCTATTGAAGAATCCTACAACGAGAATGTAACCGATGAGTTTATAAAACCAATAATCGTTTGCAACCAGGCAGGCGCGCCTAATGCACTCATTAAAGACGGCGATGTGGTGGTGTGCTTCAATTTCCGGACAGACCGCTGCAGGGAAATAACTACAGTACTTACCCAGCAATCTATGCCCGACCAGGACATGCATACCCTCGACCTGCATTATGTGACGATGACCGAGTATGACAAGAGCTTTAAGAATGTGGGGATCATATTTACGAACAAAGACCTTACCAATACCCTGGGCGAAGTACTTCAGGATAATGGTAAAACTCAGATCCGCATTGCAGAAACAGAGAAATACCCGCATGTTACCTTTTTCTTTTCCGGTGGACGGGAGCAGCCTTTTAATGGTGAGAAACGGATCATGATTCCATCACCGCGCACGGTTGCTACCTATGACCAGAAACCCGAAATGAGCGCCTATGAAGTAACAGAAGCGATCCTGCCTGAAATAGAGAATCAAACTGCCGACTTCATTTGCCTGAATTTTGCCAATGCCGATATGGTGGGTCATACGGGTGTTTGGGATGCGGTAATCAAGGCTGTAGAAACCGTTGACAACTGTGTAAGCAGGATAGTACCCCTGGCCCTTGAAAAAGGCTATGGCATATTCCTTACTGCGGATCATGGCAATGCAGATTACCTGATAAATGAAGACGGAACACCTAATACCGCTCATACACTAAATCCCGTACCGCTGTTCCTTATATCGAATGACTACAAGGGTATGCTAAGGCCTGGTAAGCTGGGAGACCTCGCGCCAAGCATACTTACCTATATGGGGTTACCAATACCGGAGGAGATGACTGGGGATGTGCTGATTGACAAGTAGGTGCAGGCTAAAATCCAGTTGTGAAATTATATTGAGGTAATTCAAAATACTTTTGCGTTAATTTGTGCGTTAATTTTATGAAAATATTCCGGTTACATTAAATGAAAAAATCCGTCAGCCAGTTAATATTCGTGCTACTTTTGCTTTTATCTCCGTACCATTCCTATGCGCAGATTGAAGTATCTACCGGTATTGATGTGCACTACCCCTTATTATTCAATACCAATAATACGAAGATTGATTATGGCCAGTTCAGTTTCGGCATGAAATTCGGGGTAGCATACAAGCCGCCGGAAACGCAATTTTTCCCGATACTCAACCTCACAATTGGCCGCACCAGGCTGCCGTTGCTGGACATCGGAAATAATGTAGCGGCACTTAATTTCAACTACCTGGATGTTATGCTGAATGAGAATTACATTATCAGGCTGCCCAAAAGCCAGGTATTTATTTACGGTGGCATCGGGTTTTCAAATCTGAACCAGAAGGGACTAAAAATAATGGGAAGCGGGGGAGAGATGATGGTATCGGCTATTGACTCAATGAAGAATATCAATCATGCTTTTCCCGCTGTAAACCTTGGCTTTGAGATCAATTCAGGTGTATCTGCTGATAAGGAATTATACCTTACAATGGGGCTCAATTTTCAATATATCCTTTTACTCAGCGAACGGAATACCTACTATATAACTATTAAAGATCAAAATGGGGTAAAAAACCATTACAATCCCAGCCTCACCGGCAATGTAATCAGCCCAGGTTTTTACATTGCAATACATTACATGCTGCCGCATTTTAAGAAAGGTGGCAGGATGTATCTTTAGCCATCAAACCGTCAGACGTGCCTAATATTCAGAGTACCTGGCTACGAAAGCATTGTTGCAAGCCCCGGTTTGATCGTGTATTGTCCGCGGTCAACCCTTTTGAAAAGACACTTATTATACGGGTTATTGCTGCCGCATTCGTTTCCGGATAGAATGCCACTGACAGTGGCCCGCTTCTTTTTTTCTTCAGGCAATACTTCTTCGGGCAGGCAAGTAACCATATCCATAACATCGTCTATCGAAAAAATGGCAAGAGACGCTTGTTGCTCAGGGCTATCACCTGCTCCAGACCTTTGATGCTCATCAATTTTCAAATTTACAGCATTTAGATTTTTCCCGACTTCCTGCACTTTTTTCAATCTGGCGACGACTTCCGCTTCCTGCGATCGCAATTCTGCAATTTTAACAATAAACCCTTCCCTTTGCTTTTTGTTAAGTGAACGTAAATCTAAACTAACGGCAGATTCTAAGGTTGCAATATTTCTTCTGATTGCCGCTAATTCATTTTTGGTGTTTTCCTGCATCGCGTGGTTGGCATTAATCACATCCTGCCTCAATTGCCTTATTTGTTCATTCCTTTTAATGAGCACCCGGTCGGCCATTTCTTTTTCAAAACATTGCATCAGCCAGAAGACAAGCGTATATAACCTGTGGCCCGGCAAATTTCTCAATTGTCCATCTGTTACTACTTTTACCGCAACGGGCCTCACTTTGTACCAGTACTGCGCCAGCAATCGTCCACTGGCCAGGTTCGACTGCTTTCGGAGCGTCCCGTTCAGGTAGCCATTCAGCAGGTGATGAAAAGCTGTCCATTTTTTAGGATCACTTATGTCTGTGCGGGCTTTCAATTCGAGCAATTTAGCCGCCACTCCCGGCTGATTGTTGTGCAGTGCGAGCATCAGACCCGTAGCGCCGTCTTCATCGGTTCTTAAATCAGGTCCGTATTTTTTCACAGCACCAATAATCTCTGATACACGACCAAGTCTGCAGTTCTTTGCATACTCTTTCCGCGTCTGCCTTACTTCCTTCATATACAACATGGCCCGCTGAAACTGCAATGTTGCCAACTGCTCTACCCACTCCAGCCGGTTATTATTTACAGCGTAGTTGTACAGTAATTTCCGCTCACGCTTTACTTCGTGTTCTTTTTTCAATGGGTCGAGAGCGAGTATTTTCACCTGCTCCAGTTCATCTGCAGTCAGATAGTCATAACCGAGCACCTTTGCCCTGATCGCTTCGGCCTGCTCTGTTTTTCCCTGTTCTTCCAGCCTTTGCGCTTCTTCCATCCATTCCTCCCTGGTGCTCTGGCGGGTATGAATATTCACCGGCGCTTTATATTCAGCAAGTCCAAGCAGTTGAAACATGTAATGGTTCGGCGTTTGTTCCAGCATGTATATATTCGTAAGCGCACGGGTGAGTGCAACATACAGTGAGTTCACAAAAAACTTATATACCTCTCCCTCCTTGTCCGACTTATCGGCCGGCCGGGCGTATGCCAGATTTTCCACATCCAAATGTTCCGGGCTGATGCCTTCGGTAATTACGCTGAACGCCTTATTGCTGGCCGAGATAAAGTTGAGCAGTATTACATTTTCATATTCAAGACCCTTCGCTTCATGTATGGAAAACAATAGTGGTGTTTTGAACACCTTTGCGGCCTCTGCCTTGTCTTCATCCTTTGGCACTATTACCGCATAAGTAGCTGACTGAACTGTGCGCTGATTAAGATCGCGCTGCACTTTTTCATTTGTTTGCAGCAGCAGCACGTCTCCCTGCTGTTTCGAATTGGTTTTGACCAGGTAATTGCTTTCTTTATCAATTGACCCAAAACGCCGGTTCTTCAGTGCCAGCAGCCGGTTGCTCAGTTGCACTACCCTCGTGCTGTTGCGGTAATTGGTGTGTAGTATGTGTATGGGCAGCGACACCTGGTTGCCGGTGTAAAAAAAAGTCTTTACCGCAGCCCAAGAGAAAAAATTCGGGTGTACTATCTGGTTGCTGTCGCCGGTAAGTATAAATCCGTTTTTTGAGATCAGAGAACGCAGTATAAACTGTAACTGGGCATTGGTGATATCCTGCACCTCATCCACCACCACATAGTCATATACCGGCTGCACCTTGTGCAGATAGCGGTGAGATAAAATGTTACTGTCGTAATAGCCACATTCCTTCATCCATGCAATGTATTTTTCAAATGCCGGATATACTTCCATTCTTTCTTCCAAAGTATATACAGACTGCCTTATGCCAAGGGCCATGTATTCTTCACCCGTAAAATATTCAGCATTCACTGCCTGCCCGGTTATTACCCCGCAGAATTCTTCAAACAACTTATGGGCATCAGTAAACTTCAAAGTTTGCGCGTGCCGCTGAAACCATCCGCTGAATAGTCTGAATTTAATCTCCCGGCCCTCTGGTTTCTGCCAGGTAGCCATGTACTGGTTAAATGACAAAAAGTCTATTTCCTGTTCTTCATTTTCATAACCGTCGCAGAAGTACAAACTTCGCGCATTGTCAACAAGGTAACGGGAAAGAGAGGTATATAATATCCTGCCTGTAAGCTGTTTCAATTTCTCCAGCACCAGCACGGTCTTGCCGCTGCCGGCAGAACCTATTAATACCATGGGCGGGTGGTGGGCATAAATGTCAGCCTGTTCGTTATCAAACGATATGAATTTGTTCAGTGCGTGTATGCTCCGTTTTTTTTCATTCAGGTAGGTCAGTTTTACGGGGCACTCTGCAGGTTCGCTATTTAATGGCTGCCACTGGCTTTCATCGGGCAAGAGGCCGCCTCTTAAAAAACGGCTCTTATGGTATTCATGGTTGGCAATCAGTTCCAGCAACAGCAATTTTTTTTGACCATTGTATTCCACCCAAGTGAAAAGCAAACGATCTTTCTCGTCAAGGCGCGCGCGGTAATAATTACTGCTCACCAGCTTTTTTACTTCCGCTCCTGCAAAGTCACCTTGTTGCAGTTGACTCAGTACTCGGGCATATTTTTTATTGATAACATGCTCGTTTAGTTCATTGTAATAAATAACCGGGATTTCATTTTTCATGCTTAATGTGCCATCTTGATTGCACCATCAAAGTTATACTTTTGGCGAATTGACAGATTGGAAAATTATGCACAAAATATCCACTAAATCCGGTATCCACATAGCTATCCTCTATATGCAGTTGCATTTTAAGTAAGGCGGAATGTGAGTGCGACCTGATCAGAATATACCTAAAAACTTCTTTCTCTTGTGCTTCATAACGGTAACAGTCATGCGTATGTCCTTGCTGGGGCGGTCATTCCTGTCACGGGCTTCAGCTGATATTTTATCCACAACATCCATACCCTCCAATACCTCTCCGAATACGGTGTAGCCGCCATCAAGGTGCGGTGCACCCCCTGCTTTTTTATAGGCTTCGCGTTGTGCTGCATTATATTTGTATCCAATTCGTTTTTCAACCATATCAAGTTCTGCATCAGTGCATACTTTGCCGGTTACAATGTAGAACTGAGTAGCAGAGCCTGCTTTCTGAGGATTGCCATCCCTTGCCACACCCAGCGCACCACGCTTATGATAAGCAGTTTCATTGATCTCTGCAGGTATGGTATATTTAAGTCCGCCATTACCGAGCATCTGCCCGGCAATCGCGTTCTTTGATTCCGGATCGCCGCCCTGTATCATAAAGTTCGGGATAACCCTGTGAAATAAAGTGCTGTCATACACATGGTCATTTGCCTGCTTCACCATGTTGGCGGTGTTCAGGGGTGTATTATCATACAGCATCAGGATTATGTTGCCATATTCTGTTTCAATTTTGATCTTGTTTTTTTGTGCGAAGCTGGATACAGACAATAGGATCACACACAGTGATATACATAGACTCTTCTTCATTCCGTGTCTTTTTTGTTTGAAAACTAATTTGTTCCGCGCAAGATAGTAAAAGGTTTTGTAGTCAGTATATCCTTGCTTTTTATTGAGAGAAAATACGTGCCATCCGGCAACCCTGACAATGGTATTGTCTTCGAAAAGTTATTGTCTATTGTCTCCCCAAATTGCCTGCAAAGCCTGCCCTTTGAATCGTAGATACCAATGATCACTTGTTCAGTCGACAGCATTCTAGTCTCTACTTTTATTGAATTAGATGCAGGAGACGGATACAATTTAACTTCGAACACATCTACAGGTGTTTTCGCGATCCCATTCACTAAATGGAGTTCATAAAAATATCTATAATACTGATAGTCCATCAGAAAACTTATAGAATCAGAATGAAAGGCAAGATACGACAACTTGGAGAGTGGCTGATTGTAAGAATTGTAAGTGCCGATGAATACGCTGGCATAGCCGAATGTATCGTTTCCCAAAGACTGCTTTATTGAGCATAGTTCGTTGTGGTGACTATCGAATGCCAATGAGTCTTTGAACGTTGGGATATATGAGTTGGTCGAATCATCCCAGTTACTACTGAAATCGTATAAAAGGTCATTTGCAGAAGTATAGGCGAAGCTGTCAAGAAATGCGTTTTTCCATGAGTTTGTTGCAACGTCCCACTGTTGGATGTTCCGCCTCACCTGTTTACTGCTGCTATTATAAGTATAGACTGTAAATCGGGAATTAGTCATTGCGATGCCGTTCCAATATCTCTCTAATGTTGATGCCACCAAGCTACCAGAATACGTGTTGCTGATCACTTGGTTGTCAACCCATACACCGCTATACCAAACCTGGCCTGAATCAATGAGGACATTGTTGTTTACATCGTAAGTAATAAAGTTCTGCCCTGAGTTCGTCCACGAACGGCTGAGTGTGTCCCATATCCTGGAGAGCGTATAAATGTTATTGTTGTAACTGTCATATTCCATCGTGTCAGATCCGGAATTTACGAGCCGGACCGGAAGATTTGGTACACTTTGATATGTGGCCGAGGTTAGATTATTATTGGCGTCGTAAGAATAAAAATTCCTTATTGAATCATATGCGGACCCGGTATAGGAAAGGTAAGAGAGGGTGCTATTGTTGGCATTGTAGGTGCACAGATAATAAGAGTTTCCAATGATCGCGCCAGCCCCCCCCGATGTACTTCTGAATGCGCTATCGAAATGGAATGAAAAATTATTGTAACTGATAAAGGTATCGCCACGGTCTCCGCCATAAAAATAAAGAAGGCTATCCATTTCCAAGAATGGTCCTGAGAATGAATCGATCTCTTTTATTACCCTGCTTATTGTCTGCCCATGGCCAGGATAGGATATTCTAAAGAGCAATATTATAACAATGTATAATCTGGTTTTCATACGATCGATGAAAATTTGTTAAAAATAAAACGCATTTGTCTTGTTTTTAGTATCTGATTCACCTCTTTTCCTGGCACAGTTCCACAAGCACCCCATTCGTCCCTTTCGGGTGCAGGAAGCAGACCAGTTTATTATCCGCGCCGTTCTTCGGATGTTCGTTCAATAATTCAAATCCCAGCGCTGCCAGCCGCTTCATTTCGGCTTCTATATTCTCTACCTCAAACGCTATGTGATGAATACCTTCCCCTTTTTTAACAATGAATTTAGAAATGGGGCTGTTTTCATTTGTGGCTTCCAGGAGTTCTATTTTGGAGTCCCCGGTCTGGAAGAAGGCAGTATTTACACCCTCTGTGGCCACGGTCTCCGTCTTGTAACAGGGAGTATTAAGCAGTTGTTCGAAAAGGGGGATTGAAGCAGTCAGTTCTTTAACTGCTATACCAAGATGTTCAATTTTCATCATTTCCTAATAGTTTTTATAAATGGGAATATTTAAAGTGACAATAGGTCAACTGCCCTAAAGTAGTGCCTTTTAGCGTAATTTTGCTTAAACATCCCATGTAAGGGAAATTAAATTTATGGAATTAAAGTTGCCGATATATCTTGATAATAATGCCACTACCCCAATGGACCCGAGGGTATTGGAGGCCATGTTACCGTATTTTACTGAAAACTTCGGTAATGCAGCCAGCCGCAACCACTCCTTCGGGTGGGTGGCTGAAGAAGCCGTGGACTATGCGCGTGAGCAGGTAGCTAAACTTATCAATGCCGATCCTAAAGAAATAATATTTACTTCCGGCGCTACAGAGGCCGATAACCTGGCCATTAAGGGCGTTTATGAGATGTATGCCACCAAGGGCAACCACATCATCACCTGCACCACCGAACATAAAGCAGTATTGGATACCTGTAAACATATAGAAAAAACCGGGGGGCAGGTTACCTACCTGGCTGTTCAGGCTGATGGTCTTATAGACCTTCATGAACTGGAAAAAGCGATTACGCCTAAAACAGTACTCATTTCCATCATGTATGGTAACAATGAAACAGGTGTTATTCAGCCGATTCGCGAGATCAGTAAAATAGCTCGTAAGCATGGGGTGTTGTTGTTTACAGATGCTACACAGGCGGTTGGAAAGATACCTGTGGATGTGAATGCAGATGGTATAGACCTGATGGCATTCAGTGCACATAAAATGTACGGGCCTAAGGGCGTTGGCGCATTGTACGTTCGCCGCAAGAACCCGCGTGTGAAAGTGACTTCGCAGATGGACGGCGGCGGCCACGAGCGTGGTATGCGCAGCGGAACACTGAATGTACCTGCAATAGTTGGCTTTGGTAAGGCATGCGAAATATGCATGAACGAAATGGCAACCGAATCCGTTCGCCTCAGCGCTATGCGCGACAGGCTTGAGAACGCGCTGCTGGAACTGGAAGAAACCTATGTGAACGGTAACAGGGAACACAGGTTGCCGCATGTTGCCAATATTTCATTCAAATATGTAGAGGGTGAAGGCCTGATGATGGGCTTTAATAAGAACATCGCATTGTCGAGCGGCTCGGCTTGTACTTCGGCTTCCCTTGAACCGTCGTACGTGCTTAAGGCTTTGGGCCTGGGCGATGACCTGGCACACAGTTCGCTGCGTTTCGGGTTGGGCAGATTTACAACTGACGAGCAGATTGATTTTACGATAAACGCCGTAAAAAGCACCGTACTGAAACTGCGTGAAATGAGTCCGCTCTGGGAGATGTTTAAAGAAGGTGTTGACATAAACGCTATTGAATGGGCGCACCATTAACAACGTGGAAATGCGGGAATGTGCAAATTTGCAAATACCTGTGTTTCCGATTAAAGGGAGTAAAAAATTAAGAAAGAAAATGCCGGATTAATTTTCACACCTGCCTGCCGGCAGGCAGGTTTTCAAACTTTCAGATTTTCAAATTCAAAACCATGGCATACTCAGATAAAGTTATTGACCACTATTCCAATCCGAAGAATGTGGGAACGTTGGATAAATCAAAGACCAGTGTAGGCACGGGTCTTGTTGGCGCTCCGGAATGCGGTGACGTAATGCGCCTGCAGATAGAAGTGGACCAGGAAAGCGGACTGATAAAGGACGCTAAATTCAAGACCTTTGGATGTGGCTCTGCTATCGCTTCTTCTTCACTGGCTACCGAATGGCTGAAGGGAAAAACTGTTGACCAGGCGCTCGAGATTGACAACATGGACATAGTGGAAGAGTTGAATCTTCCTCCTGTTAAGATACACTGCTCGGTGCTGGCTGAAGACGCCATCAAGGCGGCTATCAATGATTACCGTGTTAAAAATGGTTTGCCAGAATTGGTGGCGGAGAAAAAGGGGCATTAACATTAGTAGAAAGTCGTTAGTAGAAAGTTCGGGAGCAATTATTGAATTACAGCTTTAGACTTTTTACTTTAGACTAAAAGAAAATAAACAATGATTTACGTAAGTGACAAAGCGAAGGAAAAGGTAGTAAAACTAAAACAGGATTCTGGCCTGGGGGAAGATTACTTTCTTCGTGTGAGCGTAGTGGGCGGTGGCTGTTCCGGTTTATCTTACAAACTTGACTTCGACAATGAAGCCCAGCCCCGCGACCAGGTATTCGAAGACCAGGGCGTAAAAGTGGTTACCGATCTTAAGAGCTTTCTTTACCTCTGCGATACCACGCTCGATTTTTCTGATGGCCTCAATGGCAAAGGTTTCCACTTCAGCAATCCCAATGCCAGCAGAAGTTGCGGTTGTGGTGAGAGTTTTGCGGTGTAAAGACCCTGAACACCCCTGAACCCCTGGGAACCATGAATTAAGCTTTAGCCAAAATCTAAAGTTATTACATTAATCAGGCTTAATTGTTTCTGAGTTTAGTGCCTAATGATCATTCTAAGCTGAACCCATATTCTCCTGTGAAGTCCCTTTAGGGATTTAGGGTTTTATCTCACCCTCATTTCATCATCCCGGCTCATTAACGGGCCTGTGCACTTATACGAAGTGAAATTGAATGAAAGGCTTATCAAAGCCATAAAATACTGGTCTTTGCTGGATGTATTACCGCGCTGCTTTCCATCGCGCCCCAGCTTCACACTATTAACCTCTCCCGACCGGTCCTGCAATGCGGCGGCAATAGCATTTTTCTTGAATTTATCAGCCCCAACATAGGTACTGCTTACATCATCCAGATAATCAGTAGTGGTTAATCTGTCAGCCAGTTCAACTGTAAGATTCACACCTTTCCTGATCCAAACCTTGACTCCGGCCCCAACCGGAAAGCAGGCTGCAGTCGTCGAGTATTTCCTGTTGGCATACCCGGCATTCTGCCCTTCTGTACCCATCTGCCTCAGGTAATACCTTACGCCATTATAGGTTGTATAAGGGTCATAATAAAACACACCAACACCTCCTGTCAGGTAAGGTGTGAACCGGTGATAGGGGTCGCCTGTAATAAATGCAAAAAAATTAAACTCCGCCTGCACGGCAAATTCGAATATATCACTCTTAAAATTCAGGTTACGCAGCTTTTGGTATGGGTCCGACTCCAGTTTGTCATCATAGCCTACCCTCGTATAATTCACGCCCGCTTTTGCTGCTATATAGGAATTCAGACGATACCGGCCATAAAAGCCACCACCTGGATACGGGGTCTTGAACCCATAATGCTGGTTAAGATCGCCAAAATACTGCGACCCGCCTCCTGAAATTCCTACCTCAAGTGCAGTAAAATACCGCTGCGAATGCGCATGGAAATAACCAGACATTAAAAATAACAAAATAACAAGCGTACTTAACCTATACATATTTAATCAATAAACGGCAAATGTACTTTTTTATTGTATTAATGGGAAAAGACTGCCTACCGATATCACTACTAAAATTATGCCCATAGGTAAAGGCCCCTTTCACAACACCTCCTCTCCTTTGGAGAGGCCGGGAGAGGTCACAGCTTCTTCGGTTTCCACCCCAGGTCGGTGAATTTCTTTTTGCGCAACAGAAAGTAATCCCACACTATGCTGCGTTTGTAGATCCCTTCTTCATTACGGTTGATGATCAGTTTTTTTATGTCGCGCCTGCGTTTGAACCATTTACCCAGGTCGCGGTAAAAATGAAAGTGGGCCTTAACTATTGTAAACGTTTGCTTGAAATTTCCCGTCAGCAGCAGTCGCAACCCCGCCACCCCATCCAGTATCAGCCGTAGCGGAAAGAGCCATATCAGCTTGCTGCCCTTTTCATTTTTCAGCAGTAATATCTGGTTGTTCCTGAAGTTGTAATATAGTTTCTGCGTACTGCCATAGCTGATTACGCTGCCCCCTACATGGTACACCAGCGATTTGGCCACATAACCTATTTTATATCCCGCATTCTTCAGCCGCCAGCACAGGTCAACCTCTTCCATGTGGGCGTAAAACTCATGATCCAGCCCGCCAACTTTTTCATACAGGTCAGACCGTACCATAAAGCAACCGCCGCTTGCCCAGAACACCTCTACATTGTCTTCATACTGGCCCTTGTCTTTTTCTATGTCGAAGAACACCCTGCCACGGCAAAAGAGGTATCCGAAATTATCCATAAAACCACCGGCAGCCCCCGCATATTCAAAACACTCTTTATCACGCCAGTATCGTATCTTGGGTTGCACCGCTGCCAGCATTCCATCCCGCTCCATAGCTTCATGCAGCGGCGGGAACCATCCCTCAGTCACCTCAAAATCAGCGCTGAGCAGCACGAAATACTTGGCCTTTATCTGCTTTAATGCCTCGTAATAACCATTGGCAAACCCATGGTTAATTTGTATCTGCAGCGTCTTTATTGTGGGAAAATTGGTTTGAACGTACTGAAGGGTATCGTCCGTAGAGGCATTATCTGCCACTATCACATCATAACCCGTGTGCGCCTCCTCAGTTATTTTAGGTAAAAACAACTCATGCCACCTGGTGCCATTGTAGCTTAATATTACAACGGCAGTATCCTGTTGGCATACGATCATATCGGGTATATACTACAGATTATTTATACTTGGGATCGTAAAGGGTATTCCCCGGCGCTACAGGATTGGGATTGGGCTGGTATTTGTGTTCCCACAGGTTGTAGCAACCAGACCAGGCAAAAATAAAGAAGCCGAAGAAACTCAGTAAGAATAAAAAACGCGATTTTGAAGGCTTATTCAGCTCAATATCATGCGGATTATCCAGCTCTATGTCCGGATTATTATGTTGGGTGTCCATGAATAGTTAAAATTTCCGGTGCAAAAATAATGGTAATTCCCGCAAATTCATAATATTTTTTCCTCGTCGGCCTCACCCTCTGGCGCGAGTCTGAAGCATAGCATTGTGCAAAGGCGACTCGTGTCATTGCTATTCAGCCATTCTCTGACTGGAATTCTTCGTACTGACGCCTGTTTAAAGTGCTTGCGCACCATTTCCTTATCCTTTCCAGAACCTCACCGCACATGTGGTTTCGCAGCCTTCGCCTGCTCTATCGCTGGCTTTTCCGGCGTGATCAAACTTCCGCAACACTTCGTTTTCTTAAACAAATATCCTATTTTAATCCCAAACGACAGACTCGGCCCATACCAGTTTCTAGCGCCGCCCTGCGCCAGCACATCGCCATGACCCTCGCCTTTCAATATCCCCGCTTCTTCATCCGGGCTGAGGTTGTCTAAGGCATGGACCGTCGTTATGCCCCCGCCTATATATTTATCAAAAATAAACCTGCCACGTACCGATGTTTTACCATACTTAACGTTGATACAGGCCACATGCCTGCTGATGTGATATTTTTTTTCAAAGACTGGCGTAGTGCCGTTGCGCAGGTTGATACTATCAACATAGCTAAACTCCTGCCATTTATACTTATACTCCACCTGCAGATACTCGCCACACCCATCTCCTTTCGGATAATACTTGACAGACGGTCTCAGTTGGTAACCTTTAATGTCCGTTTTTGCATGATAACTATTCTGACTTCCCGGCTGACGATAAAAATACCCACCTGCTTCAAAACACAATGCAAACAGGCTAATCACGCGCCCTTCCATTCCTCCGCGGTAAGAGCACCCATCGTGTATATCTATCAACGGAGTCGGATTCACAAACACAAACGACTGGCTCAGCAGGCGGTTAAGTCCCTGACCTGATCCACGCTGCGCAAGCAGCAGCAAAGCAATGATCATATTTCGGCAAGAGTATTTCATACAGGTATCCGTGCAAAATTACCGTCCTATAAAGATACAATATCCATCATGCAAAAAATTTCTTTCCAGAAATTCTCCGCAATGACAGCGCCCACACCAACAACTCGCGCCGGAGACTCGCGACTACATAACACACTCCCCTCTTGCCAAAGAGGGGACAGACTGTTTTCGGCGACGGCCGCAAAACAGGCAGGGGTGATCAACCTTGCGCCGGACTCAAGCGCCGGACAACCACTCGCGAACTTTAGACTTTCGACTAACGACTTTCGACTGAAATACTTCGACTAACGACTTTCGACTGAAATACTTTCGACTAAAATTTGGTTATTTCAAAAAACATTTAGACATTTGTCTAATTATCTAACAATCGCAATTAATGGATAACCTTTTTAAAGCGCT
>CAIMDZ010000018.1 GCA_903839875.1 uncultured Bacteroidota bacterium | reverse complement strand
TGCAGAAGCAACAAAATCCTGTAGCTGCAATTATTACGGGTGAGAAAAATAATGCAGCATATATGTTCGCAAACCGGGAACATTTTCATGCGGTATATTATAATGTCAAAAACAAAAAAGACGCATTGGCTCACTTATGTGCTGCCCATCAGATTGAACCGCATGAGGTTGTTTACTTTTTCGATGATGTGCTTGATCTTTCTGTTGCTGAAGTTTGTGGCCTGCGCATAATGATAGGTAATAAATCCACTTTATTGTTGCAACGACTTGCAGAAGAACATAAGCTTGTTGATTATATTACGGCTGCCGGTGCAAATAATAATGCGATCAGGGAAGCCACTGAATTATTGATGGGCATAAGCGGACTGTTTGATGACACCATATTGCAGCGTGCACATTATTCTGTTGATTATGCCAGGTACATCAAAACCCGCAATACACCCGCCCCTGTATTTTATTCTTCAATAGATTCCATAATTAAAGAACAACCGCCACAATGATAGCCGGTATTATTCCTGCAAGGTATGCCTCCTCCCGTTTCCCCGGAAAATCGTTGATTGATATCCAGGGGAAGAGTATGATTCAACGTGTGTATGAAGAAGCTGCTAAAAGTAAGTCACTCAATAAGCTGGTGGTTGCTACTGATGATAAAAGAATACTCGATCATGTGCAGTCATTTGGTGGCGAGGCTGTAATGACCGCAGAGAATCATCCCAGTGGTACCGACCGTTGCTATGATGCTTTGCAGCAACTGGGCGGGGATTATCAATATGTGATCAATATCCAGGGCGATGAACCATTTATAAATCCAACACAGATTGACGAACTGGCTGCTATATTAAAGGATGGTTCCGCAGAGCTTGCTACGCAGATGATTCCGGTTAGTAATTATGAGGAGCTCTTTGATAAAGGTGAAGTGAAAATTGTGCTTAATAATAAAATGGAGGCGCTTTACTTCAGCAGGATGGTGATCCCTTTTATCAAAGGAGTTGATGAAAAGGAATGGCATAAGCATCACACCTATTACCGCCATGTCGGCATGTATGCCTATCGTCGTGATGTACTCGAAAAGATCACCAGGCTCTCTGTCTCATCACTGGAAAAAGCAGAATCTTTAGAGCAGTTACGCTGGTTGGAAAATGGTTTCAGAATAAAGTGCGTTATCACGCATTTCGAAAGCCATTGTATAGATACACCGGAAGATGTGGAGAAAGTACTTAGGCGCATGGGCAAACTTTGATTTTTTCCCCGGAACTGCAGTTCCCTTTTAATCGAGGGGGTAGGGTTGTTGCTCTAAATATTACTGTACTACTTTATGGTTTTAACTTTTAACTTTTTACTTATCCCCTATCTTTGCGCACGTGAAACAGGAAAGTATTTCGGTGTTCGACATCTTCAAGATTGGCATTGGTCCCAGTAGTTCGCATACACTTGGTCCGTGGCGCGCAGCGCTTCGTTTTATTGATACTATTAAATCAAAAGGCATAGATAAAGTTACCTCGGTAAGGGTATTACTTTATGGCTCGCTTGCTAAAACCGGCAAGGGCCACGGCACTGACGTTGCAGTTCTGCTTGGCCTCTGCGGAGAAGATCCTGTTACGTTCGCAGTTGACGAAATTACTCCCCGTATCGAACTAATCACTGAACAAAAAACGCTATTTCTCAGCAACGAAAAGCAGATTACATTCGACCCGGAACACGATGTCGTTTTCCTGTTCCATGAGAGCCTCCCGTTCCATCCCAATGCCCTTACCTTTCTTTGCTCCTTCAACGATGGTGATGAGATCGCCGAAACCTACTATTCCATTGGTGGTGGTTTTGTAGTTAAGGAAGGTGAAGAGGATGGCGATGGTACCATGATTCAACTACCTTACCCAATCGAAAAAGCAGAATACCTGCAGGCGGCCTGCGATAAAACCGGACTCGGAATTTCAGATGTTGTCATGGAAAATGAAAAAGCATGGAAGCCCGAAGCTGAAGTTAAAGCAGGTGTATTAAAAATCTGGCAAACAATGCGCGACTGCATCTACCGTGGTTGTCGCATTGGTGGCATACTCCCCGGCGGACTCAATGTAAAGCGCCGCGCATTTGATCTGAATGTGACACTCACTGATGGCAAACCATACGCCAATTTCGATGAGTGGCTGCTCGTCATGCGCAGTGGTGGTCATTCATTCAAATACATCCTCGACTGGGTTAGTTGTTTCGCACTTGCGGTCAACGAAGAGAACGCATCTTTCAGCCGTGTGGTCACCGCGCCCACCAATGGCGCTGCAGGCGTGGTGCCGGCAGTGCTGCTCTACTTTATCGCCTTCTGCGATGGCAACGACCCCGAAAAGATCATTAAGTTCCTGCTAACAGCATCCGAGATAGGCAGCATTTTCAAAAAGGGGGCAACCCTTTCCGCTGCCATGGGTGGCTGTCAGGCCGAGATAGGCGTATCCGCTTCCATGGCCGCCGGCGCCCTCACCGAAGCTCTTGGAGGTACCGTAGATCAAAGCCTTATGGCCGCTGAGATAGCCATGGAGCACCACCTCGGCCTCACCTGCGATCCCGTTGGCGGACTAGTGCAGGTACCGTGTATAGAACGTAATACTATGGGTGCGATAAAAGCCATAACCGCTGCCCAACTTGCCCTTCAAAGTAATCCCGATCATGCCCGCATCTCCCTCGATGCCGTCGTCAACACCATGTGGGAAACCGCCCTCGACATGGATCATAAATACAAAGAAACCGCCGAAGGCGGCCTCGCCGTGCAACTGCCGATAAGCCTGAGTGAGTGTTAAAATAAAAGCAATGCTAATCAAAGTACTGTCATTGGCAGCTGCGTTGAACCATGACCCGTTGAGATTTAGCACTTAGCCCCATCATGGCCGACAATAACCAAGGTGGTTGATTCGCACACGTAGACGGAATGCATTCCTTCTCTACTACCCATAAACACTCAAATGCCGTTTCGCATAGTACATAACTCATTCGACCTCACCCTCTCCTTGGGAGAGGGCCGGGGAGAGGTCACCCCTTCCTGTGATAAGTAGTCTGCCCGACACCATTAGGCCCTGATGGGCTGGGCTGGTAGGTAGGAGTGCCGCTGCGCATAGGTGGTGGTGATTTAAATGGCTGTTGCTGTGTGGGTGCTTTTGCTGTTGCCGGTGCGGGTTTCACCACCTTTGGTATTGGTGGTATGTTTATCCTGCGTACCCTGTTATTTTCCTGTTCGGCTACATACAGGCAGGTGCCTGCACCATCCAGCGCTATACCATAAGGCTCGTTCATATCTGCTAAAGTTCCTGGTCCGCCGTCGCCGCTGAAACCCGCATTGGTTGTGCCGGCCAGCGTATAAATGTAGCCAGATGGCACGACCCTGCGCACACGGTTGCTGCCCTGCTCAGCTATATAAATGCTGCCTTCCTTGTCTACAGCAACACCTGTCGGCAGATTCAGTTCTGCGGCTGTGGCACGGTCCATATCACCCTTGTTTCCTGCGCCGCCTGTACCTGCTACAGTGCTTATTTTTCCGTCCGGGGTTACTTTTCTAATCCTGTAGTTCCAGGTATCGGCTATATACACATTGCCGGCAGTATCCACGGCCACGCCGGTGGGCGCATTCAGTTGCACGGCCACCGCTTTCAGTGTATCGCCGGTATATCCGGCAACACCGGTTCCTGCAATGGTACTTATCACTCCCTGCGGAGTTACCTTGCGCACTATATTGTTACCTGCATCGGCTATATACACATTGCCTGCACGGTCCACAGCCACGCCCACAGGGGTTTTCAGCGTTGCCGCTGTTGCTGCGCCGCCATCTCCGCTCCATCCTTTTTCACCATTTCCTGCAAAGGCTGTAATCATACCGTCAGGTGTTATCTTCCGCACACGGTTATTGCTCTTGTCGGCAAAGTAAATATTACCCGTGCCATCCACTGCTATCCCAGCCGGGTCGTTCAATGAAGCATCCGTTGCCGGACCGCCATCGCCGGTATTATCTGAATTATCGTTGCCGGCAATTGTCAGCACAGGCCCCTGTCCGTTTATCCTGCGAATGCGGTTATTGCGCCTGTCTGCCACATACACCACTCCGCCACTCACTGCCACACCCGTAGGCGCCCACAACTGCGTAGCTGTAGCTGGCAGGTCGCCGTTAAACCCGGCGCTTCCACTCCCGGCAATGGTGTTGATCGTTTGCGCCCTGCCCCCGAAACCAAGGACCATCAGGCACAGCATTATAATTCCTTTATTCCCGGTCTTTTTATATAAAATAGCGTTCATAAAAACTGATTTAAATTCCAGTGTAATAACCTGTATGCAATGTACGTATTATTTTTTATTTGTTCAATAGTAAAACGGGGTTAAAGGGTGAAAGGGTAATAGGGATTTTAAGGTTAAAGGGGTAAAGAGTAAATGTGTTAAATGTCAAATCCTGAATATGTTTTTTTTCATTGACTGCAAGCTCTTTCTATTTTTTAAATTTTACAAATCTGACAACATCTGGATTATAGCATTTCAAAAATAAAGTATCACCTTTAATTTTTCCACTTTCTATCGGCTCTTCACTTTTCACGTCTAAAATTTGTTCGCCGTTACTTCTTTTAAAAAGATAAGTATGTCTATACTTTTTAGGAAATAGCAAATATCCATTCATAATGCCGGATACGGCACAATAAACCAAGACATAAGAGCTGTCTGCGTATTTTATGTATACATCAAAATATTTATCAGAAAAATGACTTTTCCATTGATATTTTAAATCAGTTAAGTAAAACCCTATATGACTATAATCAATAAAAAAATCAGAAAAATACAAGCTATCAGAATTGAAACTTATTGAATCACTAAATAAAGTTAGTTCTCTATCATAAAATGTATTATTGTTATATTTAATATCTGAACAACTTAACGCTAATAAAAAAATAACTGCAACTAATTTTAAATGTGACATGCTAATTATTTTTTAACTGGTTTAATTATAAATATATGTTTCCCCGTTGTTCCAGATGTTCCGAAAGGCATCCGGAACTGGTGATAGAATGCCGTTTTGCAAACGGAATTCATATTTCTGCTTCTGATGTATGGAACTTTCTGGCACATCATCATCTGCGGCTCTATGAATGCCGGTCATAGACCGGGGCGCATTCTTAGTACCGGATGCGCTGTCGCTAACATCCGGAACAACGGACATCCGGAACTGGTGATAGAATGCCGTTTTGTAAACGGAATTCATATTTCTGCTGCTAATGTATGGAACATTCTGGCAAATCATCATCTGCGGCTCTATGAATGCCGGTCATAGACCGGAGCCTAATTCTTAGTACCGGATGCGCTGTCGCTAACATCCGGAACAACGGCGCTTATTATTTAGTACCGGATGCGCTGTCGCTAACATCCGGAACAACGGATCATCATCTGCGGCTCTATGATTGCCGGTCATAGACCGAGGCGCATTCTTAGTTCCGGATGCGCCGTCGCTAACATCCGGAACAACGGTTCAGGGCTATGGATTTCAATTGCTAAATCGCCCTACAACACCTGCACAATTAAAAACTTCAGGTACTGCGTAGATGGCACATTCCAAAGTATCGGGTGGTCGGCTGACTGGGTCAGCCAGGCAACCTGCCGCAGCGTACGTTTGGCATCCTTAGCCGCCATGCCTATTGTCTCCAGGAACAGTTCGGGCGACACAAGGTTAGTACATGAGGCTGTCACCAGGAACCCTCCCGGTTTGGTGAGCTTCATGCCGCGCAGGTTTATTTCCTTGTAGCCCTTTACGGCATTCTGAATGTTTTCCCGGCTCTTGGTAAATGCCGGCGGGTCCAGAATCACCACATCGTAGCGCCTGCCATCTGTTACCCATTGTTTCAGAATATCAAATGCATTAACCGCCTCAAACTTACATATGTCTTCAAAGCCGTTCAGCTCCGCATTCCTTCTTGCCGTTGCCACAGCATTTTCCGAAATGTCGAGTCCAAGTACTTTTTTTGCGCCGTATTTTGCAGCATGCATCGAGAAGGTGCCGGTATAGCAAAATACTTCCAGCACACTGGCCCCCTTTACTATATGCTGAATGGCGCGCCTGTTGTCCTGCTGGTCAAGAAAGTAGCCGGTCTTTTGCCCGTTCTCAATGTCCACATGAAATTTCAAACCGTTCTCATGAATAATAATATTGGTATCAAATGGCTCCGACAAAAAACCTTTTATCTGCTCCATACCTTCCAGTGTACGCACAGGCACATCATTGCGCTCATAAATACCTTTCGGGCTGAATAGCTTATTCAGGGCGTCAACGATAGCGCCCTTCCATTTATCAATTCCCAGCGCCAGGGTCTGGATCACAAAATAGTCGTTGAACTTATCTATGATAAGCGCAGGCAACTGATCCGCCTCTCCGAAAATGAGCCTGCAGTTTTCTTCGTAGCCTATTTGTTTGCGGTAATCCCAGGCATCCTTTATCCGCTTATAGAAAAACTGATCATCAATCACCTCATTTTTATCCCTGGTAAGCAGCCTTATCCTTATCTGCGATGCCGGATTAATATAACCTTTACCTACAAAAGATCCATTGTATGAATATACTTCCACTATATCGCCCGCCTCCGCTGTTCCTTCGTTATCGCCCAGTTCATTACCGAATATCCAGGGGTGGCCACTTACTACCCTGTCACCTATTTTCTTTCTTAAAAAGTACTTCGCCATGCTGCAAAGGTAGGTTGGTTTGTTGAATGGTTGAATGGTTGATTTGTTGACAAGTTGATAAGTTGATAAGTTGAGTGGGTCCGGGCTTGGTTTCTGCTATTATGCACTCACGGCGTTGGCACCATTCGAGGTTCGGACTACTATTTGGCTCGCCCAATCGAAGCCGTCATTTCGCAGTGAAACGGAGAACAATATCACTGAGACCACTGAAAAGACATCAATAACGAAGTAAATCTCCCGAAGTGCCCACGAAGCCAGATAGAAATCCTTCCTCCTTTATGAGGAGCAAACCCACTAAATGAGTGCTGCATAACACACTCCCAAACTCCTCCCCTGTTTTTCCCGCCGTTGTTGGGTGTTCTTCACCAACAAGCTCGCACCGGGCACTCGCGCATCCTATAATCTTCTAACCTGCCTGCCGGTAGGCAGGTCCTGTAAATCCTGGTTCAGACGATTCTCGCGCAGGACACCTCAACACTAGCCGCTACCGCGGAACTCATAAACGCTGGTTACCTTAAAAAAACAACCCGCTGTTAATAAAACAGCGGGTTGGTAAGTTTAGCAGTTAGAATTACTATGATTTAATTATTACCAGTTTTTGTGTTTGTTTCACGCCGTTTTCATCCAGGGTTACAAAGTAAGTGCCTGAAGGCAGGTTACGAACATCCACAGGAATGTTTTGGGTTCCTTTTTGCAGAGAAATGGTTTTTGTCATCATTGTTTTCCCTGTTACATCTGTGATCATTAATTCTCCCCTGGTAGCCAGCTCACAGTTAACGATCGCGGTGAAATTGTTATTTGCAGGGTTTGGATAAACACTGAATGTGTTTGATGTAACCGCTGGAATATTTTTCACGCTTACTCCGGGTCCGGCTGATTGTAATGTATTCAGTGTAATATTGGTCATCACCGGTTCGTTGTAGTCAAAATAGATGGATGCTTTGTTCCTGATCTGTGATCCTACTGTCAGGCTTCGTTTCAGGTGAATGGTGTAGGTAAGCATACCATTACTGCGCACCTCATCAGATGCTTTCGTAGGAAGGTTAATATCCGGGAAACTAAACTTAGCTATCTTCTTCGCACCTGCCTGTGATAGGGTTACTTTACATGGCGATGACTGGAATACAGGTGTAAGGGATGTCCAGTCCAGGTTATCATCGAGTGTGTCTAATACAGTAATATTTTCTGCCGGCCATGTTCCGGTGTTCTGGAAATGCACCATGTATTCAAGCACAGAATCTGTATAAGGTATCAGCCCTAGCGGCCCGGTTCCCTTAGGGTTCACTTCTTTAAAATTAGGGTCAAAAGAAGCAACGGTAACAGCATTGAAATAGTTGACGTTATTCCATGGGGAATAATCAGTCAGCCAGTTAGCAACCGGTTTTTTATAGACAACTGTATCCTTAAATGTTAAGGCCGTACCTATTGGAATGTTGGTTGGTACCGTATAGTTGATCAGAAACTGTTTTGATGTTCCCGGCTGCATAGAGGCGAATGTGTCTGCCTTATACCAATAGGGTGATCCGGAAAAATAACCTCCGGGAATAAATGAAGGACCATATATCTGTCCATCAGTCCTGTAGCTGGCATACACTGAATCTTCAGGTACAGTACCGTCATTAGATATGATAGTAGTTTGTGTGTAGGTATGCCCGATAACCGCATGGCTGATTGGGTCAAATGGATGGTAATAATCCCATGTGCTTATGTGCATGTCATGGATGGTATCCATTGAGTTGGCAAAATCCTGATTAATTACGCAACCTGCACTTGCTGTCACTGTTACGGGAATATTATTAGGCTGGCAGGATGCTAAAGGGTAAAACGCAAGCACTCTTTCAGAAACAATGTATGATCCTGAAGGAACCTTGTATGAATAGTGTCCGCCTGCATCCGTATAGGTATACCCATTATTGAGTGTGCCGCCGGCAATGTGTATTTGTACGTTTGGTATCCCCATTTCACCCGGGTCTTGTGTGCAGTTCCCGTTGGTATCGTTGTAAACCGTACCTTCTATGGTGCAGTAACAGCTTGTGCCGAGCGTATCATAATCCACATAGGAATAAATATAGTAAGGAGTAGTACATCCGATGGCATCAGTGGCGGTAACCCAATATGGTCCGTAATGCAGCGCTGAAATAGTCCGGGTTGTTCCGCCGCTGCTCCAGGCATAAGAATAAGGAGGTGTGCCTCCCCATACAATTGCGCTGTCAATACCGTCGTTGGTGAAAATACAGGATGCAGGTGTAGATACCGCCCCTAACCCGAGAGGCGACGTATATGGAAGGTTCTGCCACTTTGTTAATTTGCATCCAAGGTTATCGGTAATGGTTACTGAGTAATAACCTGTAGCCTTGCCTGTAATTGTTGCGGTAGTAGCGCCGGTGTTCCATAAATAATGATATGGTGTTACTCCGCCAACAGGATATACGGTCATACTACCGTTGGATAAAGTACACAAAGCCGGGGTTTCCAAAAAGCTTGCGCTCATAACATCTATCGGAGGTACGGTAACGGTGCCTTCCTGAACACATCCTATTGCATCTGTTACATGAAAAAAGTAATCTCCGTAGGTCAGTGACATTGCGGTTACACCGGTTTGGGGTGGAGTGGTGTACCATGATGTCGTATAAGGTGCAGTGCCCCCGCTGATTGCCAGGGTAGCAGTACCGGTAGGTGCAGTGCACAAACTTGGTGTAGCAGTATAATTAACCGTGATCGGTGTGGAAACGCCCACATATCCTCCGTCTGAACCTATACAACCATTGGCATCAGTAACGTTTACTCCGTAAAATCCTGCCGGTATTCCTGATTGCGACTGGGTGGTAGCGCCATTACTCCATACATAGGAATAGGGTGGTGTGCCTCCGCTGCCAAATGCTATTACCGCCCCATCACTGGCGAGGCAGGTTGCGGGAGTAGGTACCGTAGGAGCTGAAATATAAATTGACTGGTTTACATAACCATAGCCTGTTGCTGTACAACCGAGCCCATCTGTAACTGTTACTCCATACCAGCCCATTACCAGGCTGCCAATAGTTGCAGATGTAGCTCCGTTAGACCATATATAACTATATGGGGCAACTCCTCCCCCGTAAATTGAAACCGATGCTGTTCCGTTTGTGCAGGCCGCAGTTGTTGTATTGACGCTATCATAAAAAGTTGGTACAGAGTAGGCATAAATATTCATTGGGTCAACCAGGGATCCATAGGTGCAGCCCGCTGCATCGGTAACTGTTACCCCGTAATCATTTCCCGCTGCCGCAGGCATAGGATTCATTGTTCCAATAATACCAGATGTGCCTATAATATACCAGGAGTAGGTAAATGGCGCTGTTCCCCCGCTGCATATGCTTACAGTAAGTGTATCCGGCGCAGGACATATGCCGCCAAAAACTCCTAAAGAACATACATTAAAAGGGGGTGCCCCTGCAAAATATCCGGTGTCTGTTACACCCAATGAATCAAACGCAATAACCGAAATCGGTCCCCCGGAATAACTCGTCAAAGCATCTGCCATTCCGCTTACTCCGGTGTGGGTTATTGTGGCTCCGGCGCTTCCGCTGGTTATCCATCGGACAGTAAGCGGCGGCGTAAGGGAACCAGTAAATGTTGCTCCTATAACACCATCATTATGGCAAGGCGCGGCTGTAACAAGAAACGTCATCTGGGCGTCAGATGCGATAGAGTATGCCACTAAAAGGATTAATGGAAATAATTTCTTCATAAAAAGTTGTTTAATCAAAATAATAAGTCAACAATAAGCGTGCCAATTTTAACTATTTATTGGGTAATACCCAAAATAAAATTTCAATAATATATTTTTGATGCTAAAAATATGCGTAAATATAGGCAAAATTCAATACTATAGTTGAATTTCCATTGAAAAATCATCACGCCAAATAACCATAGGTTAAATCTTACGGTTTGGTATAGTACCTAAATCCTATTAACAGGGTGTGGGTAACTTTTTATCCGGGAAGTACCCTTTTGTTTTCGGCATTGAATTTGATGTACTAATTTAGGATAAACTTATTTTTTATGACATTGAGTGAAACCTGGTTTATGGAAGGATATATTGACTTTGAATTGCAGAAATACCGGCTACTTGCTTATTTACAGGAGGTAAAACAATGTTTTAAGGCTACCAGGTTATACCCGCAGCTTTCAGACGTGGTGTTCCATTACAATAATCTAATAGCATTCCGTAACAATAAACAATTCATACAGGACCAGTTTCCTAAAAAACTGGATATGGTGGATTTGAAAAGGCTTGAATTGGTTTATGAACATATGCTTGCAGATAATGAATTGATGCAGGAACTGGAAAGGATTACCCAATATGCACTCGACGAAATGAAGGGCACCATTAATGAAGGCGCTGAAATTTATGATTTTGTTGAAAAGAACTTAAAGATAGAACCCGTAGGTATCATCCCTTTGTATAAAGATGAGGGTTATGTTTTTTTAAGATATGGTGAGCATACTGACGTAAGGATTTATTGTTACAATATCACCTTGTTTGAGCATAAGAATTCAAGGTATAAAGGAATAAAAATGGAGTTTGTGGATAGCAGAGTCAAAAACCTTGCAAATACCTATGAGCAGATAAAACTGGATATAATTCGTTCTATCCGCACCTTGCCCAATCCGGCGGTTTATAAAGTTGAATTCCCTTTAAGTGTTCCATTTGCCGAAACATTATTACCGGTTGCCAAACGAATGCTGGTAAAATACATAGGTGACGCCGGCTGACATTTTAGTAATATAAGGTGAACATAAATTTTCTATCCGAAAAAATACATTTTGCCGGAAATAAGAACTTTCTGCCCCTTATCTTCCAATTTGCTCAATTCAACCTATTTGCATTTCAGGGAAATTATTTATTACATTTGACCGACAAACAATTTATTAATCAAAACTTAACAAACCCGTGTATGAATAAAATCAACCTTTTTAAAACTAATAACCCCATCTCTGCACTTAAGATTTGTTCACTCTTCGTTTTATTAATTGCCGCTGGCAGATCTGAAGCTCAAAATGGTTTTGATATAGGACTCAGAACTGTTATCCAGAAATCTTCACTAATCAACAAGCAGGACCAGGCCACCGGGCACGAACTTGATTACAAACTTAACTGGCACGTGGCTTTCGGGCTTGGCGCCGACTATACTTTTAGTAAACATTTCGGCGCGGGAATAGACTTGCTGTTTTCAAAGCAGGGAGAAGGGTATAAAGGCACCACCATCACTGGTGCTGACCCCAGCACTTTGTATAATGAATTCCAGGGTCTCGCTGCTGCAAATAGTATCCCATTCTCCGGCGCTTATACAGCTGATATTACTATATCCACAATGAAAATCCCGTTTATGCTGAGATACACTGGTAACAGCACTAAAAAGTATTACTTTAGTTCATTTATCGGGCCGCAGATTGATATGATCAGCAAGGTCGTTGTAAAGGTCAACGGAACTGAGGCAAAATTTACAAGCCTTGGTATCAAACCGGAAGATGTTTATAAAAAAACGACCATGGACGCCGTACTTGGCTTAGGCGCAGGCATGAACCTGAACAAGAACCTCGTCCTCACTGCCGGCCTCAGACTTGATTACGGCCTGGGCGATGTAGAAAAGAAAGATGCCACCTTTAGCAACGGAACCCAGAAGTTCTACCCGGTCAGCCGCACCAGTACAACGAATAATGCTACAGGTGGACTGTGGATCAGCCTGAACTACAAGTTTGTTAAGAAAGCGCCTGAAAAGCCTGCTGTGAAAGGGAAACAAGTACCCAAAAAGAAATAAACAGAATTTCAAATTATTCAGGTGAAGCCGGATGCGTTGTGTCCGGCTTTGCAATTTCAGGTTAGTAACTTCTTATAATTTGCCAATAATTACTTTTGCATACATTCAACCTTTCAAGGTAATTTGAAAAACCATAAAAATGTTTGTACAATTCCAGAATGATGAAGAGCGCAATGCAAGGGTAAATATGAAGCATGCGCTGATAGCTGAGCAAACATCCCCCTTGCAGCGTATAATGTGGATATACAATATTGATGAGCCACAAAGGCGCACTTTTGAAAATAATATCTGCGCGTTCCATATCGGGAACGGTTATTTTTTAACGGTAGCCCATAACCTGCGAAGCCAGGCAGGGTTATACCGCTCCATTGATGAAGACCTGTATAAAAAGGAGATTTTTCCCAAACTCGACGGCTCACAAAGCCGGCTTTTGGATACCCATTATTTTTTTGATCCCTATACCCGGAAAAAGTATATAAACAGTCTGGACCCGGCTAATCTGCAGGCCATCGCTGCTATTCTGAAACAAAAAAGATTCGATACAAGGTGGGTTACCCTGGCGCAAAAAAAGATCTGTGATCCCTGCCTGGTATTCCAGTTTAAGGATAATGCATTCTATAGCGATCCTGTACTTACACAATATTTTGGCGACAACCGCCGCATGTATGATAACGATGCGCAAAAACATACATTCCTCGTGAATGTGGAACTGGTGGCAGCCTTTTACAGCGCCGATATAGCTTTATACAGGATTGTAAATTTACCATCCGAACTCATCAGTAAAATACCGGTGGTGGAAATGGATTACAGCTTTCTCGACGAACCTGTTGAGAAACTGCAATGCCTGCAAAGCTCGCCCAGTGGCCCGGCCGGCAGATTATTGAATGAATCAAAAATAGAAGGTATACTCGATCACTTCAATATCTTTCCTGATGATATTGGAGGTAACTACGTTTTAGAAGGAATCCGCTACCTTGTTAAAGGGTACTTTCGCTTTGGTTCGTCAGGCGCCCCTTACCTTATTTATGATTCCGTGCGAGGCAGGTATGTGGTGAATGCCATTCAAAGCGAAGCCAGTGGCATTCAGCTTTCTATAAAGAACGATAAGGAAGGGAACTTTCAATACGTTAATGCCATTGCATCTCCGCTTTATATCATTAAGGATGAGCTTGGGAAAATTTTAGGCCGGTAACTGGTATTACTTTGCAGGTACCAACCTCTTGTCGCAAAACGATAAAATAGGGGTGACAAGGGTATTAAAGATTTGACAACTTTAAAAAAGTTGTCAAATCTAACACACCGCAAACTGCCACTATGTAAACAGCACGCCTACTTCACTAATTTCATCTCATCAATCAGCCAACCCGCCCCGCCAAATTTTTCTATAATAAACAGCGTATAACGTATATCCACCGAAATATTCCGGCACCTCTTTGGATCAAACAAATAGTCACTCATTGTGCCCTCAAATGCACGGTCAAAATTGGTGCCTATCAATTCTCCTTTTGCATTAAGCACAGGGCTGCCCGAGTTCCCGCCCGATGTATGATTGGAGGCTGTAAATGCTACAGGCATTACCCCGTTTTTTCCCCACCGGCCAAAATCCTTTTTATAATAAAGCTCTTTTAGTTTTTTCGGCACCTTAAAAATGTCGGAGGTAGAATCGTCAAGAGCAATAACTTCACCCAGGGTTGTCTGGAATGAATATTTGGCCGGCCCGTCGGGGTCCAGCCCTTTTACATTTCCATAAGCTACCCGTAAAGTGAGGTTAGCGTCGGGATAAAATATTTTCGATTTATTCTTCATCATTTGTGCCTTCATATACAACCTGTTCAGGTAATGCATTTTGGTATAATATTCCTTTAATGCAGGTAATATTCGTTGCTTTCGCACTGAGTTAATTGAATTATATAATAGCCATGCCGGGTCATTCAATAATTTAATGCTGTCTGATGTATGTACAGTTGATGCAAATTTTTTCAACCTGTCGGCCGACACAAGCAGCGAGTTTGTGTAAACATCTTCCGCCCATGCAATTATATCCATGTTGTGTGCCTTGTAAGCCGATTCATAATACTCCGGCAGCTTTGCAGCGCACTTCGTAAAATAAAGTACCATAAGCGTAATGAATACATCCTTATCAGTTGCGTGGTCATAGTTTTTATAAAACCACCCCATACTGTTAATTACCTTATTTAAGGTATCTCTCAAGGTGCTGTCAGGCAGGTTCAGCCTGAAACACCCAATCATTTTTTCCATGGCAGCGCCCTGTGCTACCAGTTCTATTCCCAGCGCCGCTTCCTTGTTATACTGGTCTTCTGTGATCAGTGGATCGGCAGCTTCTGCTTCTGCCCGCATTTCTGCAAGTATGTTTCCGGCAAGTGGATATTCTTTTAGATTACCAGCCCATTTCTGAAATGATTTTTCAAATGCCTGTTTCTTTTCTATGGCCTTATTTACTTCCAGTCCGCGAACTTCGCCCTGCCATTTTTTCCAACCGTTGGCTACACCTGCGCGCTTCGAGGTGTATTTAAGAAAATTATCCCGTGACAGCGTCATATGCTTGCTCCAAACATCGAGTTTACGTGTCCGGGCTGCAATGCTGATCGGGTCTGTTATAGAATAAACTTCTTTAAGCTCATAAGATGAGATATACTCCTCTGTAGTCCCCGGAAAACCATATACCAGGGTAAAGTCCCCTTCCTTGTATCCGGAAGTATTTATTTTAAAATACTGGTCAGCATGGTATGGCTGGTTGCCTGAAGAATATTCAGCAGGCTTATTATTGGCTCCTGCATATATTCTGAACATACTGAAATCCCCGGTATGCCGCGGCCACATCCAGTTTTCCACATCTCCGCCAAAAGATCCGATGCCGTTTGGCGGGAATCCCACCAGCCTTATATCGCGGTAAGTTTCAGTAATCGCCACCCAATATTGGTTGCCCTCGAAATAAGGCTTGATAGATGCATCCAGATGTGTTCGTTCGCTGAATTCTTTTGCTATAGCAGTAATTCTGTCTGCAATTATATTATCACGTTCAGCGCCCCTTATGGTATCATTTATACCGGACAGGATTTTATCGGTAACGTTTTCCATTCTTCTCACAAAAGTTACTGTGAGTCCGGCTATAGGTATTTCTTCAGCCCTGTTTTTTGCAAAAAAACCATTGGCGAAGTAATCTTTCTCTGTAGTACTTACGCCCTGCACACTGCCATAACCGCAATGATGATTTGTCAGTATCAGCCCTAGTGGTGAGATCACTTCACCGGTACACCCTCTTCCGAAAAGTACAACTGCATTATTCAGACCGGTACCCTTTTCATTGTATAAAATATCTACCGGAATTTGCAAGCCATCTGCTTTCATATCCTTTGCATGATTCTTCAATGTGGCCGGTATCCACATGCCTTCCCTGGAAAATGCCTGAAAAACGGGAAAATTAAATAAAATAAATATTAGGCCTTTAGTTAATAAACTACTGTATTTTGTTGTGCTAAACATATATTTTTTTGATTTACAGAAATAAATATACTCTTTTGGTGTCAAACTTTTACGGTATTATCTTATATTAGCGGACGATTAGGATTCACCTTACTGAAATATGAAAAAATATTTGCTTCTTATTGCTGTATTGTTATTGTCGCAACTGAATAATTATTCGTCTGCACAAAGACTTACAGTCTCTCCGGATTCATTGTTTTTAGCTCCGGACACAGTGTGTATTAACCAGCCGGTGACACTGCTTCCCGATTCCCAGGCTTACCATGCGCAGTCCTATTATTGGGGATTCTGTTCCGGTTATCTGATGAATGCGCCTACAGGTACTAACCTCGGCCGTAGTTTTAAATTTCATATTCCTGATAATATTGATATTGTTAATGATAGCGGAACCTATTACGGATTTGTTGTCAACTCTCAAACCACCGAATTCCTCCGTTTGAATTTCGGAAATAGCCTTACAAATATACCTACTGTTACCAATTTCGGAAATCTTACTAATGGTTTGCCGCTTAATCCAACGTCTCTTTATATTGTTCATGACACACTGTCTACCAACTGGTTCATATTTGTATCGGGCGGTTTTGAGGCTGCAACATCCTCTATTGCCCGCATTGATTTTGGACATCACCTGAATAATCCAAAACCGAATATTGCGAATTTCGGCAACTTCTTCAATTTACTTGATTATCCCAAGGGTATATTTGTTGCCCAGGATAAAAATAATCTTTGGTTTGGGTATGTGGTAAACCATACTACCAGTAACCTTATCAGGCTAGATTTTTCTTACAACATTTCAAATACACCCAAGGAGTTTGATTACGGTAATGTTTTGGGTGTTTTGGGTAGTCCCACTGACCTTGCAGCAGTATATGAAAAAGGTAACTGGTATCTGTTTGTAACTAATGAAGGGGTAAGCAGTTCGATTGCCCGTATTGACCTGACCAATCGCCTTGACCCTGACCCAACAGTAATTACAGGTGTAAGGATCCAGAGCAGTATTCCCCTTGACCCTTCACCAACTACTTTTAATTACCGGATAGATCAGCCTTCATCTATAACAATCAACAGGGATTGTGGCAATTTATATGCCTACATAACTGATAGTGTTACCAGCCAGCTTATTGGTATCCAGATGGCATCTGCGATAGGGCCTTACAATTCCGTTGATTACAATAATAAAGGGGCTATGAATAAACCTTCCGGTATTTCAAGTATCATCCGGTCTGGGGATTACCTCTACGGCTTCATTGTTAATCCCAAAGACAGTACTCTTACCCGCCTTGATTTCGATCAATGTAAGAATTCTTCAATTCCTTCATTTACGGAAATTATGCCGCCATCCTACAAATACGATACTCCTGGTGTATATAATATTTATCTCGTTATTAACCAGGGTTTGCCAAATATGCGTGTAGATTGTAAGCCTATCACGGTCTTACCGTACCCACCTATTTACAGGAGTCCGGATACTACTATTTGCGAAGGAGATACCATCAGACTGTATGTTGTTTCCAGCCAGGCCGATTCTTTCAGGTGGATGACCGGATATAACATTGACACAATGAACCTTTACCAGGATTCAGCGAAAGTTTACCCGGATTACTCCTTCCGGTATCCTGTTAATATTTATTACCCCTATGGCTGCATTGTTGATACTGCCATCAGGATACATGTAAGCAAAGTGAAAGCAGACGCAGGTCCGGATCGCTGGATTCACGACGGTGCATTTACCACCCTCGGAGGGCCTAATACCATTCTGCCCGGCAACAATACCGGTAATTATCTTTACCATTGGGAGCCATTTATTTTTTTAAGTGATTCAACAGTGCCTAATCCTTTTGCTTTTCCGCCATACGACTATACCTATTATCTTACAGTCACAGAATTGAATTCCGGTTTTATGTGCAAGTCTGTTGATACCGTTGTTGTCTATATTGATTGTGGTGATTTCTATCTTCCAAACGCCTTTTCACCCAATAGTACAAGCACTGTTGTAAACAGGTTCAGAGTACTTAATAAAGAGATTGTTAAGCTGAATTATTTCCGTATCTACGATCGGTGGGGTGTATTGGTATTCGAAACAACCGACCCTACACAGGGCTGGGACGGGACATTCAGTAACAAACCTGAACCAATGGGTGTGTATGTGTGGGAGGCTGATGGGTTCTGCGTAAGTGGTAAGGAAGTAAAGAAAAAGGGTAACGTATCATTATTGCGATGACACATTATTTAATGGTAAACCGCAGATAATGGCAGCATTTTTATTTCAGTTAGAACTTTCCGGATTTACTGACGAAATTGCGGCAGTTGTGCCTTTTCACAGGGAGCATATTAATAAGCTTTTTGCAGAGGGCCGTATTCTGTCTTATAGTGTATCCGTTCACCGCAATATGATATGGTGTGTGATAAACGCTGAAGACGAACAGGAGGCCATGGAAATGGTACTTGCGTTCCCCCTTTACCCGCAATTCGTTGACGTATCCTGCCATCCCTTGCTATTCCATAATACACTGCCTGCTACATTGCCGGGTATTTCGTTGAATTGATTGTGATGTAACACGCCCTCGCTTACTTTTCAGTTTTCGTTTAAAGAAAGCTCGTAGTAATGAAACACTCAAATGCCAGAAAGAGGCATTGCCACCAGTTGCCCCGGGCATCATGACATTTGACTGACGAAAATCAGTGCAAATACATTAGGAAATTGACTTTTATTATTGCATATTTGTTTATTATTAAAAGTTATGGCTTCTTACCTGATTGCTGATAGCGGCTCCACAAAAACCGACTGGTGCCTTTTACGGAAAGGCAAAAAACCTTTGCATTTCAGTACCCAGGGTATTAATCCATACATCCAGGGCAAGGATGCAATTGTAGCAATGCTCGTGAATGAATTGCCCTGGGACAACAAAAAATATAAAGCCGACCATCTTCATTATTTCGGCGCAGGCGCCGCAAATCCGGAAAAGCAAAAGTTCCTGGCGGAAATTCTCAAAGCACATTTCGGGATAAAGAAAACGGAAGTACAAGGCGATATGATGGCTGCCTGCAAGGCTCTTTGCGGCGATAAGCCAGGAGTGGTTTGCATACTCGGTACAGGCAGCGCCAGTTGCTATTGGGATGGCAACAAAATAAAAGAGCAACGGCCATCATTAGGTTATATAGCAGGTGATGAAGGTGGCGGTAACTATATGGGGAAACGTATACTTCAATATTACGCCTATGGAACTTTTGATGCTGAATTGAAGATGGGTTTCGAAATGCGGTTCGGAAATGATATACGCGAAATCATCAACACCCTCTATCACCAGCCAAATCCAAACAGATATCTTGCGTCATTTGTATCTTTGCTTAAAGAAAATCGCGGGCATTATATGGTTGAGAACATTATTGAAGACTGCCTCAATGACTTTTTTCATACCAGCATCCTCAAACACCGCAAGACATGGAATCTACCCCTGAATTTCTCAGGTTCTATAGCCTACGAGTTCAAAGATGTCCTCAATAACCTTTGCAACCAATACGAACTGGACATGGGCAAAATAGAGAAATCTCCGATGGAAGGGCTCATCCATTACTACAAGAAGTTGGTGAGTTGATTGGTTGATAGGTTGACAAGTTGATAAGTTGATAAGTTGATAGGTTGATAGGTTGATAGGTTGATAAATTGATAAGTTGATAGGTTGATAAGTTTTTTTGGTTGATAGGTTGATAGAAGAAAATCAATTCAGCTAAAAATTATTAGCTACAGATGAGAGCTACATCTAAAGCTAAATGCGTGGTTCCCCTTTAGAGGTCAGGGGCTTCAGGTCTTCATATCACCACACACAAACTCTTAATCACTGCGCCCAGCCTGATAGCATCATAGATACGATGTTCATCAGCCCCCTGTTCTTTAACAGAATGCTCGTGCGATGTCACACATTGCTCGCATCCATTTACTGCGGATATCACTAAACTCATCAATTCAAAAAGCTGCTTCCCCATAACCGGTGTCATCATGATGCTCATGCGCAGGCCTGCCGGTTGTTTATTATAGAACTCCACATTATGCATAAAGTGCCTGAACCTGTAAAAAATATTATTGGTATTCATCAGAGAGGTGATGGCATGAGTTTCACCAATCTCCTCATCAGTCGCGCCTTCCTTCCGCGACAGATTTTCAAACGCGGTTATCAGGGTATCATTCTTTTCATTAACCGCCACTGCGAGCGCCAGCATGAGTGCCTCCTTACGTGTAAGCTTGCCACTGCCTATGGTGGTTGAAACATTCAGCTTCAGGTCTCTCAGGTACTTGCTATTCACAGCAGCTAATGCTGTAAGGCTTTTGCTGCTGTAAGAAGGGTCAATGCCCAGATCCTGCAGAAGGGTTACTACCGTTTCATTTACTATAACTGTTTCCATTGATTCACAATTTGAAAAAAGCAGTTTGCAGGCCATCCTGCAAACTGCCAAAATACCGTTAACTCCCTACTTATCAATTAGTCAACCTATCAACTAGTCAACCAGTCAGCTGAAAAACCTATCCTACTGCCGCAACCAGTGTTTCTTCGCCTTTCGACCAGTTACATGGGCAAAGCTCATCAGTCTGCAGGGCGTCCAGCACACGCAATACTTCAGTTACATTGCGGCCCACATTCAGGTCGTTGATGCATACCCAGCGAACTATGCCTTCGGGGTCAATGATGTAAGTTGCCCGGTAAGCTACTTTTTCCTCTTCAGAAAGTATACCTAATTCTTCAGCCAGGCTTTTAGAGGTATCTGCTATCATGGGGAACTTCAGGTCATGAAGGTCTTTGTGGTCTCTGCGCCATGCATGGTGCACATATTCGTTATCTGTAGACGCGCCCAGTAATACCGTATCGCGGTCTGTGAAGTTGGTGTAATTCTTATTGAACTCCGCTATCTCTGTCGGGCATACAAAGGTGAAATCCTTCGGCCACCAGAACATCACTGCCCATTTTCCATCAATGTCCTTATTGCTGATGTTCTTAAATTCTTTACCCTTCTCAAGAGCTACTACAGATTTCTTGTTGAATTCCGGGAATTTAGATCCCACTGTAATAAAATTGTTAGCCATGTTTTGATATATTTTTTAAATGTTGCCGCAAAGTTCGTACTTTAAAAATTAACTACAATGATTCCCGTCATTACGATTTACTATGAATGAATAAAGTAATTCAATGAAGCTACAGTGAAGTGATGATTTTTAATTATATGGTTGAATTCTGTATTAATCAGAGCCTTTTTCACCAATCCCGCTCCGGTTTTCTTGCTGGCTCGGCAAGGGGATGGAGGTACATTTCAACAAATTATTTCCCTTATAAAAAAAAACGGAAAAAATTAAAAAGAAATTCCATGAACCGTTAACTTCTCTGCCCCACTTACCCGCTCAGTAACAAAATCAATGTCTCTTATATAAATAGTATTATGAAATCCAAATGTTCCGGCTTTGGTTAACGTGCGTGTCATTGGGTCATAGAGGTAAGGCTCCAGACCAGCGGCCAGAAAAGTTTCATGTATCTTTCTTTCATCGTAGCCATACCGCTTACCTGATCCGTTAAGTTCTATAATTATGGCTTTAAGTCCTGAATCCGCAAGCACATTTTTAGCCCCGTTGATCACCTCTGTTTCAAACCCTTCCACATCTATTTTCAACAATGCGGGTGTCTTCCGCCCCACTAAAATATCATCCAGTGTACGCATCTCTACCCTGATTTTGTCTTTGTCCCCGCTTATAGCCACATGGTTTGTAGAACCGAGTGTACTGGTAAATTCCACAAAGCCTGCCTGTGCGCCGAGTGCAACATTGAGTGGTTGAACATGGTCGCCCACCTGGTTGATGCCTATGTTGCGCATTAGGTGTGAATAAGTTGCCGGAACAGGCTCAACAGAAATAGTTTGTGCGCCTATATGGGCGGCAGAAAGAACCGTATAGCTGCCTATATTGGCGCCTATATCTGCAAACAAATCATCCGCTCGCAGGAAGTGCAGCAGGAACCCCATATCATTGAATTCATGCAATCCGCAATAAAGGTTGCTTGTAGCCCCCGACATACCCTTATTTATAATCAGGAGCGCCTTTGCTGTGAAAGGGTAAATAACAGGATAGGGATTGAGCCGGATATTAATCTGCCACCTGATAAAACGCATTACAGCACCAAACTTATTATTTCGGTTCAATGGATGGTTGGTAATGAACTTAAGGATAGAAAATAAAAGCATTATGAAATATTTATTCCGGCTGGTTTTTAAAAGTAAAGGATGGGAATAAAGGTAAAATTATCAGGGCACAAAATACCAAACTTCCGGGTGTAAATTATATTCTGACAATTAAACTAACTTTGTGTCGTTTACGATGGTACTAAATCGAATACATTAATGAAGAGGATGGTTTCTGTTTTGCTGGTTGTAATGGCATTTCTACCTGCATTTCATTGTACTGCACAGGCAGTGCCGGACAGTGTAGCAATGCCAGGTATTGATACTACGGATTACCGTACAAGACAACAAACTACCCCATTGATTACAAAACATGAACGTTTTCAACCCAATCCGAAGAAAGCCGGGTTGTATTCATCTATTGTGCCTGGCCTGGGGCAGTTGTATAACAGGGAATACTGGAAAATTCCTGTAGTCTACGTTGGTATTGGTGTTGCCGGTTATTTTTTTACCAATAATCTTAACAAATACCAATCTTATCGCAAGGCCTACATAGGCAGGATAAATAATCCTTATCCTACTGATGAGTATGTAAAAAAATATAGTAGCGACCAGCTTCAGCAGCTCCAGAATGACTATAGCAAATATCTCGACCTTACAGTATTGTTCAGCGCTATCGGGTATTGTCTTCAGGTAATAGACGCGATCACATCGGCCCACCTGAAGAACTTTGATATTTCCCGGGATATTAGCCTCCACGTGCGGCCTGTTGTAGTACCCGGTGGTGCAGGTATGGGTCTGGTGATGAATTTTAGGTAGCAGGTATGCTATGATTCATTTATGCGTGCAATCACAACCTTCGCCCGTTCATCGAGCGAGTGATCTTTTAGGGCTCTTTCATAACCCGCAGATTGAATATTGTTACGCAGGGAATCGTTTCCCAGGAAATATTTTACCTGCTTTGCCATTTCTTCAGCATCACCAAAGAATCCTGCTTCTTCATTTTCCTTAAAATAAAGTACAGATTCTTCGTTGCGTTCATGCAGCATAAAACCGGAAGAACCGGGTATGTGAAATGTGCGGGAAGTTATAAGGTCCCCCGAAGATGAACCCGCTACACGTTCTGACAGAATACCCAGGTTTATTTTTGAGCATTGTATTGCTATAGCATACAGGTCGCCTACCACTCCTGTAAATTGGATAGATGAAGTTAATGCAGCAGTTGTGGACTTAAACCATTGCTCACCCCATATCTTAAGGTTTATGTCCGGGCATGCATTTTTGAGTACAGTAAGCCATTGTTCCTTCTTAGGTGACCATGTACCGATGAAAGAAACATCGCAGCCGAATTTTGTTTTGTCTGTTTCGCTGATTGTTAATTTTCTGTGTATCTCCGGATCAAAACCATGAGGAATAAAAAGGGTGTTCTTTACGCCATACGTCGCCTCCATATCTTTAATACCAAAGGTTTTGGTGGTGAAAATAAGGTCATAAAGCGGGATGGATTTTGGAATATTGGTACCATGGGCAGTCATACTTACATCGGGGTAGAAAAGCACTAGTTTGCATTTTTGTTGTTTTGCAAACTGCAGGGTCTGTGGTTGTACAAAAGCGCCTTTGTATACAAAAACCACATCCGGGGAGAAAAGCTCTGTTTTCTTCCTGATTGCTTTATTGAATTCCTTTTCCTGTAATGGCCTGATGATGCGCTCAAGCACCTTGGTAGATTTGGTTTTGGTTTGCAGACTTAGGTAATAAAACTCATCGAGCACCTCTAAAAGGCATCCCTGCCTGCTCAGTGCGCGAAACAATCCGCCTGCATTACTTCCCCTCCATAATGGGCCGATCGCCAGTATTCTCATTTTGCCTTTGATATTTTTTTGATAAATAAGAAAATCAGGTAAGTAGATAAAAGGGTGATTACTACTTGAAGGTCGGCATAACTACCAATGGAAAGCAGGAACAGGTAGCCTCCAAAAATAGTGCCGGTAAGATTGAATTCGGATGAATAAAACCTGGTTGCGTTCCACAGGATTGCCAGGAAGGCCCCGAAAAGAAAGCTGCCCAGAACCACCCCTATCCATCCGAAATCCAGGTATAGTTGTCCTGCCACAGTCATATTAATAGAATTGTTTGCAGTACCCATTGAGGTTTTGGAACCTACACCTATTTCCAGTGCAAACCATGCGCCAAGCTGTATCAGCGGTTTTTCAGGCCATAGTACCCTGGGCACCAATGCCGTGATCATTGGTGCAGAAGCAGCGCCGCTATAGAGTCCATTTTTTTCTACCAGGTTTACCACATTGGTTATCTGGGCCAGGTTAGCGCTCCTGTTTAGCAGTGCCCCTGAATTTTCACCCTGTTTTTCCCTGGGTTCTTCTCTTTCCTCCTCGTCATCCCCACCGGTAAATACAGAAATGAAATTCGATCTGTTATGCTGAAGCGTTGAGAAAACACTTGAATAAAAAACAAGAATTGCCACTAATGGAATAATGCGGTAACTGAAAATATATTTTAGATTACCCTTGCCAATGAAATAACCTGCAAACAGGTAAAAGGTAGGAAGAATTAATTCGAACCTTAAAAATGATGACGTCAATGCAATATAGGTTTCAACCACATAAAGAAGAATGGCGTACATTCTATAGGTTCTGTTCTTTCCCTTAGCCCAAAGACGTGCATAAAATAATATGCCGATAGAATTCAATAAGCCAAAGATCTTGGCGAACTGGTTACCACCCTTTGTCAACATCCCGAAACCGATGATGGTAAGTATATTGGCGATAAATAAGATCCAAAAAAGGTTTTGAAGGGTCTTCTTTTTCCTGATCTCAACATCAATGGCCGGGAGACTTTTTTTAATAGTAAGTTGATAGCCGATAACACAAAGTGTACTTGAGATACACCATATCAGTGCTGCCTGATTAATGTATTTTGGTACAATATAGGTATAAGTGGTTATATGGTGATTCTCCACCTGGCTGATGAGGCTTACATTTGCTATATTAACAATTATTACCCCCAGGTAGAATATGAACACGGGTGTAATTGCAATTTTCTTCCTTAAATGGACAATGACGCAAATAATGAAATGAACAGTAAGCAAAATAAATAATTCCGCTCCCGATAGAAAACCGGATAGTATAACATAAAGGAACAGAAATACGATATTCAGCATTTATAATCAATTAACAGGCTCAATGTAAATAATTCATTTTTTGTAAATGGCCAGCCAGTTTCCGTCTTTTATTTCAGCAACAGAATTCATTGGTGTAATATTCTTTTCACAAATAAGACAGACCTCATATCCATAACCTTTTAGTATTCCATAAAGGGCAATTGTATCGTTATAAGGCCGGCATGCTTCTGTAAAAATAGTTGGTTTGTGCGTGGAAATAGTGTTTTGCGCACCGGTCAGCATATCCATTTCAGCGCCTTGTATATCCATTTTAATAAAATCAACTTTCGGGAGGTTATGTTCCATTACAAATGAGTCAAGCGTTTTCTGGATAACCTCAATTTTCCTGGTCTGGGAGGTTTCCATATACTTACTCGACATTCCTGAATTACAAAAATCTTTGGGGTAAATATTGAATTGAACGGTACAGTCTTTTTCGCCTAAGGCCTGATCATATACTTCAACGTTTTTAAGCTCATTTATAGAAACATTAATTTTTAACCTTTCGAATACATATGGATTCGGTTCAAATCCATATACATGCCCGGTAGTTGCCAGCCTGGATATCAATAGTGTTTCGCTGCCCATGTTAGCGCCTGCTTCAATAACAACGTCATCACTTTTAATGTATTCAGCCAGGATCCTGTTAGTAGCTGCTTCATATTCACCGAAAAAGAAAATCTTCCAGCCTATCAGGTCTTTTGTGTTTATGAAACATACCAATCCGTTTTCCTGCAAAGGAACAACCAGGTCAATTCCATGAATGTTTTGAGACTGGTAATCATAAAGAGCTTTCGCAATCCTGAATCGTGCACGACCCGGAAATAAGGCCATGATAGATTTTGCCCTGTTCAGTTTTGTTAGTTCTTTATTGAATGTTAACGGCATGGGATATTAATTAATAAGCCAGTTCAAAAAAGTGCATTAGTGAACCTTAAATTCTTTCATCCATATATCCATTGAAATACTTCTCCAGATATGCAAAGCATCATTAATTGTCAGTGTTTTTGATTTTAGCTTATTTGATAGTTCGTTAACATGGGCAGTAGTCAGAAATCCGCTTTTACCAAAATGGGAAAGTACCCAATTTTCATCTTTACACAACATATTTACAAGGGGGGTATAAAAGCCTATTTTGTCTTTCCTGTTATAAACCTTATCCGGAATGTATTGCCTGCATGACTCCCGTAAAATGTATTTTCTCATACCTTTCTTAAGGAAATCGTCGGGTCTTATCCTTGCTACAAATTCAGCGATCCTATGGTCAAGAAAAGGCATCCGGCCTTCAATACTGTAGGCCATTGCATTCCTGTCGTCGTAGTGCACTAAGTGTGGAATATGTACTCCATACATAGACTCCTGCCATACATCGTATATGTTGTTGTATTTGTAAAGGGTTACCAGTTTATTGTCCACACTGTTTAATAATTCTGGCCGGATTATCTCCCTTCTTTTTATTCGCGATTTGGTTCTCAGATCAAATTCGAGTCCGGGTAAAAAAGATTTGAGTAAGGTTCTGAAAAAGTAACCACTACCCAATTTCATTGCATTCAGGTTTTTACTGAATTTTTTAACCTGTAACGATCTGAACTGGTAGGATAATATAGCCTGGGCCATATTGTTGTAACCAAAAAATAATTCGTCTGCTCCTTGTCCGTTCAGGATAACCTTAATGCCCGCCGTGGAGGCCATACTCATTAAAAAACCATGGGCGATGATGGATGGATCCCCGAATGGTTCTTCCTGGATCTTAATGTATTTATCAAGGTTTTCTTTTAGTGAAAGTTCATTCAGATTAGCACGGTGAATTATAAAATTACTGTTGGGATATTTGTTAAGCACTGCATCTACATACTTTGTTTCATCATAGCTGCTGTTTGGAGACTGCGCGGTAAAAATATGGGTTTCCTTGTCGTAGTAGGACGCCAGTATACCTGCAATAATAGATGAGTCCACTCCGCCGGAAAGGGTTATGCCGATTGGTACATCAGACAATGTTTCAGATAATACTGCCTCTACTATAATATCATGTAATTCATTTCTCACCGACTTGTCAAAAGGAACCTTGTCTTTGTATTTAATGTCGGGGAGTTTCCAGAATTTTAATGGTTCTAAAGTTGTTTGTTCATGCGTTAGCCATGCATACGATCCTTCCGGGAATTGCCGGATGTCGTTGAAAAATGTGTGAATACCTAAGTGCCCGTAATTACCCAATGCAAGGTATTCTACAACAGATGTTGGATCAAATGATGTAAATTCATTTTCAGAAAGTAAGGGCTTTATCTCACTGGCCAGGAGCCATGATTTGCCGTAACGCCTTATATATAATGGTTTTTGTCCCAGGCGGGACCTGCTGATAAATAATTTTTTCTCTTCCTTATCCCAAATAATAATAGACCACATACCAACCATTTCCTCCTGCATTTTCTCCTTTTGCAGCCTGAAGAGTTCCAAAATGGTTTCTGTATCAGAGTGGCCTTTAAAACGATGTCTGGATAAATATCTTTTTCTAAGTTCCAGGTGATTGTATATTTCCCCGTTGTAGACGATCACATACCTGCCGCAGGACGAAACCATTGGCTGGTGACCCAATTGGGATAATTCCAAAATTGATAATCTTGTATGGCTTAGGGTAACATCATCATCATTATAAATACCATTGTCGTCAGGGCCTCTGTGTTTCAACAAGGCCACTGAATGTAATCCGAACTTTGCTCCCTCCTCTTTGTCTTTGCCTAAGCAGCACGCTATTCCGCACATAAAAATTTAAAATAAAATTCGCTCCTGGTTTTTCATATTAATTTATAGAAATTACCTCATTTATAAAATAGATCAATGGCTTTAATTGTTGCTGCATACAAAACTGATCTTTAACAAATGACCTGATGTTTGCTTTCAGATTATTTTGTCCCACAGCTATCAATGCTTTTCTGATGGCCTTACTGATTTCTACCGGAGTTGTACTTTCAGCCAGCGAAGCAAAACCCTTCATTTCGAGTGGCAGCAGGTACTCATTTTTAATTCCAAGGATAAAAAGATTTTTATAGAGATATTCCCCCACTTTATTAGGCGCTATCATTTTGGTTCTCACATTATCCTGGTATTCTTTTGTCAGGCAAACACCAATATCGGCGTTTGACTGGAGCGCCAGCATTTGTGTCCGGGTAACATAGGGCAAAAGCAAAATCCGTTGTTCACAAATACTTTTCTCAACAACTTTCCTGATGCGGTTACAATATTCATTATCCTTAATACCTGTTATTATGAGGGCGCTTGTTTCATCATTTATAAGTCCGAATGCCCGCACTAATTCTAAAATACAATGTTCTTCATTTACTGCACCGGTATATAATATTATCTTTTTATTGAGAAATTCCTGTGGCACTATGGATTTAAATGAATCGAAAGTATCTTCATCAGCTGTTTTTGGCAAATAAGCTGTATTGAGAATAGTATGAGGCATAAAACTCAGGTGGCATCTGCCAGCCAGCCATGCCGAACGTTGTATAGATGGTGTTGCCACAAAATCCGCTTTCCTGATATTCTTTAATGCACGTAAATTCCTTAAATTGGATAATGGTGAATTAAGTAAAACAGGCAGAATAAAATCAGCTATTTCCAGAACAAGGTAGACAAGAGGGGTTTTGTTTTTGATTTGCAGCCCGCAATTAAATGAAAACGGGCAGAAAGTGATAATGGCTACAGGGCCTTCATTAACCAGTTCCTTTGCTCTGTTTGTAAACTTATTCCTGAGTTTTATACGGCCCAGGGTATTTGATTCAAAATGGTTCCCGGTTGATTCAACCCTGATATTCTGCCCCAAATCCAATTCTGCCGGAACAAATGAATCAAAGGTTAAAATATGGACGTTGAATCCAATATCTCTTAAAACCTGCCCAACTGAATAAACGGGGGGAAGAAAATCTGGATGAACTAAAGTAAGTAATAGTATTTTTTTGTTATTTATTTCCATCAACATAGATAGTTCAAACCTCCATTATATAAATAATGCTCAAGCCAGCTGTCCGGAAGGAGAAAATCAAATTTACAGATAATCCTGATAATTCCTACAAAGAAAGGTCATCTGCATTTGAGTTTTAGGTATAGGGTTCCAACCCAATTCATTTCATTTTAACGGATACTTTAAGCATATTCACATTACAAAGCTTTACCTTTGCACGAATTGAAATCGGAAATTATGGCAGAGGTACTGCAAAAAGTGGTAGAAGAGTCACGTCAGGGGGAAGCTTATGCTCCTTTTGAGGGCGATCCGAACAAATTCCATAAAAAATTCTATATCGAAAGCTATGGCTGCCAGATGAATTTTAGTGATAGTGAGATAGTGGCGTCTATTTTACATGAAGAGGGTTTTGGAGCTACAAAGAATTTTGAAGACGCCGACCTGGTATTACTCAATACCTGCTCCATAAGGGAGAAAGCCGAACAAACAGTGCGGAACAGGCTACAGGTTTTCAGGAAGATTAAGGATAAGAAGTCCGGAATGCTGATCGGGGTTTTGGGGTGTATGGCGGAAAGGCTGAAGGCAAAATTCCTGGAAGAAGAGAAACTGGTAGATTTAGTAGTAGGCCCTGATGCCTACCGTAGCCTGCCGGGATTGATAACGGAAGCAGAAGGCGGACAAAAGACAGTGAATGTGCTATTGAGCAGGGATGAGACCTATGCCGACATCTCGCCTGTGAGGCTGGATAGTAACGGGGTTACTGCATTCGTGACCATTATGCGCGGTTGTAATAATATGTGTACGTTCTGTGTTGTGCCATTTACAAGAGGAAGAGAAAGGAGCAGGGATGCGGCGAGTATAGTAAACGAATGCAAAGACCTTTTTGCAAGAGGTTTCCGTGAGGTGACATTATTGGGTCAAAACGTAGATAGTTATTACTACTATAGCCCCACCCCAGCCCTCCCCCGAAGGGAGGGAGGTGTTGTCGCAGACCCAAGTAATCTTTTGTTAAAATCTGATTCGGAGGATTCGCTACGGGGATATATGACCGGTGATGAAACTATGTATGGATTGCTGAAAGAATTTCAAGAAAAAAATAAAAATAATCCTACAAAAGCCGAAACGATTTTGTGGGACAGCTTGCGGGGAAAAAAGCTGGAAGGGTTTAAATTCCGCAGGCAGCATATAATTTCCAGGTACATTGCCGATTTCGTGTGTTTGTCAAAGCACCTTATCATAGAAGTAGACGGCGGAATTCATCAGTTACCGCAAAATGCTGAAAGTGATGCAGAAAGAACTTTACAACTAAATAAGTTGGGTTTTGAAGTGCTGAGGTTTAGCAATGATTCTGTAATTGGTGATCTTCCGAATGTCCTGGAGAAAATAGAAACTAAGCTAAAAATGCAACCTGATAAGCCACTCTGGTTTGATCAGAAAAATGAAGGGAAAGCCTCCCCTTCGGGGGGAGGTTTGGAGGGGGCTGTTACCTTTGCAAATCTTTTATCCCTTGTTGCTTCGATCTCACCATTGCTTAGGGTAAGATTCAGTACTTCGCACCCTAAGGATATTACGGATGACGTGCTGCATACCATGGCTAGGTACCCTAATATTTGTAAATACATTCATCTGCCGGTGCAGAGTGGCAATACGCGGATCCTGCAATTAATGAATAGGACCTATACCCGTGAGTGGTATCTGAGTAAAGTAAAAAGGATAAGGGAGATCATACCTGAATGCGGACTGAGCACGGATGTAATAACGGGTTTTTGTACCGAAACGGAAGAAGACCACAAGGATACCTTATCAGTAATGGAACTCAGCCGTTTTGATATGGCCTATATGTTCTCCTACAGTGAACGCCCCGGAACGCTTGCCGAACGCAGATATACAGATGATATACCTGATGATGTAAAGAAAAGAAGGCTGGAAGAGATCATAAAAATGCAAAACAACCTTTCAAGGGAGAACTACCTGCAGGACATTGGCAAGAGCTATGAAGTGCTGATAGAAGCGACCAGCAAGAGAAGCGAGCACGACTGGAGCGGAAGGAATACACAAAATAAGGTAGTGATATTCCCAAAAAACGGGAAAGACCTGAAGAAAGGTGATTATGTGCATGTACGGGTGACTAGAGCTACTTCGGCAACGTTAATAGGAGAAATGATATAGAAAATGGTACCGCTTATTAAAGATAACATGAACGCTATACTTGATCTTTGCAAAAAGCATCATTTAAAGTCGTTTTACCTTGTGGGAAGCGCAGCGAAAGAAAATAAGTTTACTGACGAAAGCGACGTGGATTTTTTGTACCGGTTTGACAAGGAGAATAAAGAACTAGACGTTGTTGATGACTATTTTGATTTGCTTTTTGGATTGCAAGACTTGTTGCAACGAAAAGTGGACTTGGTATCGGAAGAAAAAATGTGGAATCCCTATTTTATTGAAAGTATAAATGAAAGCAAGCAGATAATTTATGAGTCGTGAAATAAATAAATTACTGACAGACATTGATAAGTCAATAGCGTTGATCGAAACATATCTTTTAAATGTCCCTACTTATGAAGCGTTTGAGAGTGACGTTTTAACTATGGATGGTGTTCAAAGACGATTGTCAATTGTTGGTGAAGCGCTTTGGAAAGCAGATAAACTAGATCAGGCTTTACCAATTACAGATAAGAAGAGAATAATTTCTTTCAGGCATATACTGATTCACAATTATGATCTTCTAAGTGATGCTACGATATGGAAGATATGCACTGAACATTTACCTGTTTTGAAAACAGAGGTGCAGGCCTTACTAAACACCCGATAACTTCAGTAATCTCCAACTTTGGAGTTTTACCTTTGACTTTTAACTTAAAAAATGGACACGCAAAGCATAAAAAACAGGTTTGGCATCATTGGCAATTCACCGGCATTGAATCACGCCTTAAATACAGCAGTACAGGTAGCTAATACAGATCTTTCGGTATTGATAGTAGGGGAGAGTGGTGTAGGCAAGGAGGTGTTTTCGATGATCATCCATGCGCTGTCTCCAAGGAAGCATAACCCTTTTATAGCAGTGAACTGCGGCGCTATACCTGAAGGAACGATTGACAGTGAGTTGTTTGGCCATGAGAAAGGGTCTTTTACAGGTGCCGTAGACGCACGTAAGGGTTATTTTGAAACGGTGAATGGGGGTACCATATTCCTGGATGAAATCGGGGAAATGCCTTTAGGTACACAGGCCCGGCTATTACGCGTATTGGAAGCAGGTGAATTTATCAGGGTAGGATCATCCAAAGTGCAGAAGACGGACGTGCGGGTAATTGCGGCAACCAACCGCGACTTGCTTGACCATACTACCGCAGGAAAATTCCGGCAGGATCTTTACTACCGGTTAAGCACAGTGCCAATCAGGGTGCCGTCGCTTCGCGACCGGAAAGAAGATATACCGCTCCTGTTCAGGAAGTTTGCGGCCGATTTTGCGGAACGGTACAAAACGCTGTCGGTGCAACTTGATGCAACAGGTATGCAGTTGCTGGTCAATTATCCGTGGCCGGGAAACGTGCGTGAGCTTAAGAATATTGCTGAACAAATATCTGTTCTCTCCACTGATAAGACCGTTACTGCTGATGTTTTACAAAGGTTTCTGCCAAACAGGGACACCCATTCCAGAAGTCTTGCTCTTATAGGCCCTACAATGGCTGGTACATCTTCTGCCAATGGTTCGGATTTCAATACCGAAAGGGATATCCTGTATAAACTCTTCTTCGACCTGAAGAAGGATATGAACGACCTTAAACAGATGATATTTGATGTAGCTCATCACCAGGGTTATACCCCTGTGGAACCTTCCTCAAATACACTGCTGCCGGTATATAAAGAAAACGAAGCGGCTGCAGGCAGCGCCTACAATGCCAATACCCCGATACTGCTGGAGAACAATGACCGGCATGAGGAAGTGGAAGAAACACTCTTTCTTGCCGACAGGGAGAAGGAGCTCATCACCAAGGCGCTTAAAAAACATAAAAGCCGCCGGCGCGACGCAGCCACTGAATTGGGTATATCTGAACGAACATTGTACCGCAAAATAAAGGAGTATGATATAAAAGAATAAACGAACTGAAGTTAACAAAATTAATCCGCACTTTGGCCTATTTTTGTAAATAATTATGCCTGCAAAACGCCTTTTAATATTATTGGTTCCTGCGCTCCTCCTTTTATTGACGGGTTGTGGGATTTATAGCTTTTCAGGTGCAAGTATTGAAGGGAAGAATATAAATATTCACCAACTCGACAATAAAGCCCGGAATGTAGTGCCGAGCCTTAGCTCAACGCTTACCGAGAAGCTGAGGAGCCGGATACTATCACAGACAGGCCTTTCGCCGGTAACTAAGGATGATGCAGACTATGATATGACCGGATTCATAACCACCTACGAGGTTACCGTGACAGGCGCTCAGGGAGTACAGATTGCTACTAAAAACAGGCTTACTTTAAGTATTAATATTACCTTTAAAAACCGTATTAATGATAAGGCCAGTTTCTCCCAGGCTTTTACCCGGTTTGCCGATTTCGATGCCTCTCAATTATTGCAGAATGTTGAAAATAAATTGATAGAAGATATAGGAAATCAACTTGCCGATGATATTTTTAATAAAGCTTTCGTAAATTGGTAGCCGGTTTCAACAAATGACTAATCAAACTTCCATAAAGTATATTACTTCCTTGATGGATAATCCTGATTCCATATCGGAAGGGGACCAGAGCAGTATTTCGTTATTCCGGCAAACATTTCCCTACTTTGTACCCACGCGCTACCTGGTGGCGCTTGAAACTCATAAAAAAACGCCCTTCTCACCACAAATGCTATCTGCCATACAACCATATATGGGAGACTGGATTTTGTTCAGTGATTTTCTCAAGGGAGGGAACAGTAATGCAGCTGAGTTAATTACGGCTAATAAAGCTGTTGATAAAAAGATAGTTGAGATACACCACACTGCAGAAGAAGCTCCTGCCATAGTAACAGCGGCCGAACCAATTGTGGCAGAAGAAGCTCCTGCCGAAGTAATTCAGGTAACTGAATCAATTGTAGTACTTGAAACAGCAACGGTTGCCGCTGAAAAACCATTGCCGGTACCAGAGGCAGTTATTGAATTTGTTGCACCTGAGCCACAATTTGTTGCGCCTGTTACAATGGCCCCTGAGCCAACTGAGTTATCTGCGGGACCCGAACCTATTACTACTGAAATTACCCCGCTAATACCTGTTCCACATAGTCCGATAGTGCCCGTTCCGGTTTCAATTATTGATGTCATTAGTGAAGACGTTTTACCCAATTTAACGTATGCACTTCCGGTGTTGGAGGAAGTGCATCCACCAATTGCAGTCATGGAGGCCGGGCCTATAGCTGCACCTGTAATTGAAGTTATTCCTGAACCATCATTCGTTGTTCCTGCAGCAGTTGAAATACCACAACCTTCAAATGTTCCTGAAGAACCCCTTGCAATAGAGATGAGGGAGGAGGTTCCTGAATTTATCGCTCCGCTTATCGTTGCTGAAGAGCAGCATGCTCAGGCCATTGTTGTTGCGCCGGTAGCTGTGGAGATAACTGAAACTATTCCGGAACCAGTATCTGTTGCTCCTGTAGCAGAAGTGCCGCAGCCTGGCGTGCAGGTTGCTGTCGAACCATCATTCGTTGTTCCTACTGCGGTTGAAATACCACAACCTTCAAATGTTCCTGAAGAACACGTTGCTATAGAGATAAAGGAGGAGGTACCTGAAATTATCGCGCCGGTTATCGTTGCTGAAGAGCAGCAAGCTCCACCCATTGTTGTTGCGCCGGTAGCTGTGGAGATAAAAGAAACTATTCCGGAACCGGTACCTGTTACTCCTGAAGCAGAAATACCGCAGCCTGTCGTGCAGTTTGCCGCTGAACCGGAAATTACGGAAACTAAATCAGCCATTATACCTGAGGCGGAGTTTATTGTGCATGAACAGCCACCACATATAGTCCATGAACCGGCAGAGCCGGAATTGATGGAGGTGCCGGAACCGGTAGCCCCTGTAGCAACATATACTCCTGAAGTGGCTGAAGAACCACGTATGGAGGCGCCATTGCCTGTTGCAGAGATGGCAGAGGAGCCGCTGAATAGAGTAGATACAGTACCATTGCTGCCGGAAATAAACGAAGTACAACCTGAGAGTCTGCCGGAAGAAACTGTAGCCGAACAGCATCCTGTATTTTCACCCCCGGTGTCTGTGCATTTACCTGAAACACAGCATCCGGAAGAAAGTACCTCTTTCAGGTCTTCATTTGCGGAGGCAATGGCTGCTAAAGAGGATTCATTAGCTGCTGAAGATAAGGACGTGGTTCCTGCATTTACTGAAGTTGTGGCCGCAACTGAGCAAGCACCTACAGAAGAAGCAATAGAAATAGTAAATGAAGCGGGTACAAATGAGCCGGAATCGGAAAGCAACAGGAGGCACTCAGACCCATTGATTTTTCCCATATATACAAGGGACTATTTTTTACAGCAAGGTGAAAAGATATCGGAAGAGATACCGTTGGAGATCAATGAACTGAAAGAAACTGACCTGCAAAGCGAGGAAGATAAATCGCTGATGGTGGTTATGAGCTTCACGGAGTGGTTGTTGCATTTCAAGAATTCATCGGAGAAGCAGAAAGAGGAGACAAAGGACCAGAAAGCGCTGAAAACCATGTGGCAGAAAGAAAAACTGGCTGCCGCGATGGAGGAGGAGAATGAAGAAATACCCGAAAACGTATTTGAAATGGCGGTAAACTCCATAAGCAAGGAAGATGTGCTGGAAAGTGAAACATTGGCTGATATATATATTAGGCAGGGTAAATATGATAAGGCGATTGAGATCTATAAAAAATTAAGTTTGCGAAATCCTCAAAAAAACGTTTACTTTGCCCGCAAAATTGACGAAGCTTTAAAGGATAAACTATCATGATAGCGTTTATAACAATATTAATAATTCTGGCCTGTGGCATACTGGCATTCTTCATATTGATCCAAAACCCAAAGGGTGGCGGTTTATCAGGTACATTCGGGAACATGAGTTCTGCCGTGATGGGTGTAAAACAATCTTCGGATATTATGGAGAAAGGCACCTGGACAATGATCAGCGTTATTGCCGGACTTTGTATCGTATCTATCCTGTTCTTCCAGAAGGGCCAGTTAAACAGTGGAAAAGGAAGCTCTGCGCAGCCTAAGACGGAGAAACACAAGTAATCTTTTTGGTTTATCAGTTGATACGTTGACAAGTTGATAGGTTGACAAGTAATATCATTACTTCAGAAAAAATGACCCCGACAGGCAATGTCCTTGACTTAAGGAAGCCTGAAGGGCTTCAATGTGAATAGCCGCCGGTGAAACAATAACACGGGCCAACCCAGAAAGGGTTGAATGTGGTATGGTAAATACCAAAATACTTAAGTCAATGACATTGCCCCGACAGGGGGCACGTGTTTATACTAAAATGAATTAAAAATGAGTTCGATGCAATAGGTATCGCACATTCTAACGCTGGCTAAATCTCTTAAGTTAGTGACATTGGGTTGACAAGTTTCACTTGTTCCTTCAATTGGTATTTTTCCCAGGCTCATTCCGTTTTTTCCGTAACTAATACTTCATCGGTTTCCCTTTTTACGGGCATCTGCTCTTTGTGGTTGCTTACCAGCTTTTCGGCATAGTTGATAACCAGCGACATTGTAAAGGCGAATAACAGCATAACAGCACACATAACATACCTCACTTTTTTTTAGGGTTAATCTTCAGGCGCCATTTCAGCGCCCACTTATATGTCGTAAAGAAAATTCCGTGCCAAATATTATATTTTTGTGATTTTGCGATAAATTTATTTTTGTTGTGTGTGTGTTAATGGGTTTTTCTGGCTTGATTTGTTTGGGAGTGTCCTGCACGAACCTGCCTGTCGGCAGTCTGTCGGCAGACAGGGTTGGTGGTGAAGAACACCGACAACGGCGGAAAACGCAAAGTAAGATTGTCTGAAATATACTTTATTAGATGTGACTGAGAATAATTTAAATTATTTGTTATAATTTTATAATAGCAATTTCCCCACCTTAAATTATGCCTTGTGAAAAAATGGCTGCTGTTTTCTCTTATTCTTCTTCAGATTACAAATAGTAATGCACAGAACTGGCAGTGCTTTCCAGACACCATGGCGCATTATTTTACGAATAATAACCACTATTTGCGATGTAGTTTTAATTATGGTATCGCTTTTCCTGACAGTACATACTATTATTCGTTTTGTACACTGAGAGGACCATATATGGGAATTTCTGGCACAAATTATCCCGTAATTGATGGGGGAAACTGGCTCGGTGATTCTGTTACTATGTTGAATGACGGGACTTTTTTGTTTCACACTATGGCGTTTGATACAGTGAAAATTAAAACCAGAGCAAATGTCGGTGACAGTTGGACATTTTATAATGATGCAAGTATTCATTCCTACAAGGCAACTGTACTTTCAATTGACACCATGACTGTATTGGATTCTCTTGATTCAGTGAAAACGATCCAGATCAATGCGTATGCATCGGGCTTATTAGATGCCAGTGATCCTTTGAATTCATTTCAAATTAAATTAGGTAAGCGTTTTGGTTTTGTGCAGGTATTTGACCTGTATACTTTCCCTTACCATTTTCCCCCTCTTACCGACTACTTTTATGAAGGAGTAGGAAGCACCCCTTCGGATCAGATTTTCCATTTGGTACGATACCATAATCCAAATGCCCTTGAAATCTATAATTTCAATCCTGGCGATGTTTTTGAAAGGCAAACCACTACTGTAAATTCCTGGATGACACCTTGTGATGGGCACGATACCTATCAGTCACTTTTCATAGACAGTGTAATTGCAAAAATAGTTACTGACGCCACTCATATTAAATATGCTATTCACCACAAGGGGCATGAATCATCAACAAGTGGATACTTTACCTACGATCTGGTGGATACCCTTTATGCTACTACTGTAGTTTTGTATGTCAATGATATGCCTGAGTCATGCCCTGACATTAATTTTTATTACTTTTTTCCTAATGATACAAGCTGGTGCAATAATTCATCTGAATACCAACACACAGGTGCTCCTCTTTGTGGCAATAATTATCCTCCATACTGTATATCTTTTGAAGCTTATAAGGATGGATTTGGTTTGGTTAGTAGGGTTACTGATATTGATGGGACCTATGGCTGTGAAGGTATGGCACTTTCAATACGGTATGAAAATTTGATTTTCGCATTTAAAAATGGTGATAGTTGCGGTACGTATGTGGCACTTTATCCTCCTGTTGATACCTCCGCCTACGTAAAAAATCTAAACCACCAAAGAATCGAGTTTCAAATCTTCCCCAACCCCGCCACCAACGAACTAAACATAAAAATGACCACCAGCCAACCCTACACAATAACTCTTATAAACATGATGGGGCAAATTGTAACAACAAAACATAACGCTAAACCAGAAGAAACAATAAACGTAAGTCACCTGCCTGCCGGAGTATATAATGTAAGCATTACCGATGAAGACGGGAACAGGGTTAATGAGCGGGTGGTGGTGGAACGGTGAACCGTAATTGTTTTTTGTCAATTTGGTTAAATTGCGTAAATTTATATGAACTTTATAATTCTATAGTTATGAAAAAGCTTTTTTCCCTGGTGTGTGCCGCTGCAATTTGTTTTCAATCCTTTGCGCAGAAGGTATTATTTACTGACCCGACGAATGAATGGGAGGTAATGTATTATGGGTACGGTAGCGGCGGCGACTCGTATTATCCGCATACCGATAAATACATTAGTGATACAGTGATGAACGGTAAAACGTACCGGCATTTTACATTCGGATGGGTGCGCGAGGATGCGGTGACTAAAAAGTTATACTATACTAATCCGGCGCTTGACAGTGAGCGTGTGGCAATGGACTATAATGCAGTGGCCGGCGATACGCTCAGATTGGAATACGGATCGTGGGCCCTGACCTATGTGGTAAATAATGTAGACTCGATCCTCATTAACAGCACCTGGCAGCATGTGTGGCATTTTACGGAGTTTTACGGAGCGAGTCAAATGCCGGGCAGCTATTTTATAGAAGGGGTAGGAAATGGAAAGGGGCCTTTGGGATTGCTGACGAGTTCGTTCGTGGTGGGTGACGGTGGCAGCTCGGTATATTGTTTTTCCACAGGCGGATCTGCGCCGCCGTTTAGTCCGGCGGTAGGGTCATTCGACAATGTGAAAAGCTGTGCAAGTTTTGATCATATGCACGAGTCCGTTTCAACTTTCAGGTTGTGGCCCGACCCGGCGGGCTATGAGTTTAATATTTTCGCCAACTATCCGCATGCTTATACCATCTCCGTTTACAATATGCTGGGGCAGATGGCTATGCAAATGCCGACCAGCAACCAACACGAAACGGTGGATGTTACGTACCTGGCGCGGGGTATGTATTTTGTAAGCATCAATGATGAAAACGGAGTGCATAAGCTGGGGAAGCTGGCGGTGGTGCATTGAGGGGCGTGCTTATTATCTGACCAGGCGACATGCAGAGGAATGTGTATAGCGGAGACCTGCCAACACTTGCCTGCCGGCAGGCAGGTCAGGTCAGGGAACCAAAGCTGAATTTCCATCTCCATCGCGTCTGCTTTTTTATCCATCCTGCCACTTCCGTACATGCCTGCCGGTAGCTACCCTGTACACACATGTCTTTATAGGATCCCGATAGCTATCGGGATGGGATGCCTCAGCGAGGCTGCCTGTTAGTAGTTTCAGATGTAAAAATACCGTTGTGCCCCATCGGGGCAATGTCATTGACTTAAGCAAGCCCGGAGGGCTTTCCCGTGAATAGCCGTGGGTGAAACCCGCGGTAAATGAACAACAAGGACGAATCCTGAAAGGGTTGCCCGTGGTATCGGATGTGCGGAGAAAGCTTAAGTCAATGACATTGCCCTGTTGGGACGGAATTATATTAAAAACACCGACGTGTCTTGCTGATAAAGCAGAAACACGGCGGTGGAAATGTTAGTCATGAATATTGATGTTACCTTATCAGGGTAACATTGCCTGTTTTTTTGAAGATCTGTCCTGTGCTATTTGATACGGCTTCTACCTGGTAAACGTATACATCGTATGGTTGAGGAGCGCCATGGAATGTGCCATCCCATCCTTCATCAATATTGGTAGTTTCAAAAACCTTATTGCCCCAGCGGTCGAAGATGCGGAAATAATGCAGTACAGCTTCGCCTCTGCGCAGGATGTAGAGTTTGTTGTTTATCCCTGAGCCCGGAGTAAATGCATTCGGAATATTCAGTAGCGTAGTATTGTCTACATAAATATTGATTGAATCTACAGCCTGGCAACCAAATTCAGTTGTGCCATGCACAATGTATTTGGTGCTGACCTCAGGAGATGCCAGCGGATTTGAGATATGGTAGTAGCTCAGTCCGGCGGGCGGGAACCAGGTAAAATAGGTGCAATTGGTCTGCGGGTTGATCTGGTAAGATTCTCCGGGGTAGATCCTTGCAGAGTCTTCGATGAAGATGACTGCAGAAGGACGGATAACAACATTGGTAAATACCGTATCGTGGCAACCGAAAGCATCGGTGGCAATAACGGTATAACCCTGCGATGTAATGGCATGTACCCATGGCGCTGAGGTCAGTGAATCGGTGAGATACAGGCCGGGATGCCACTGATAGGAAACACCACCTGTGGGTTTTAATTGTGCCGAATCGTGCGGGCACAGGTTGTAGGTAGTGCCGAGGGTGGCAAAGTTTCCGGGATGAACAATTATTGATGCAGAATCAATACCTGTGCAACCTGCCGGGGTGGTAACTGTAACAATGTACTTTGTGTTAGTCTGGCCGGTGAACACAACGTCAGGCTGTGTAGGATCATCCAGGTAAGTGGCCGGAGACCAGCTATAAGAGTAATGCTGGTACCAGGCAGGAATAACTGAAGTATGCAGGTGTAAGGTATCCCACTGGCATACGGATCTGTTGCCACCTGCAAAAACCTGGGGAACAGGCTGCACATCAATATAGAATGAATCCACAATATCGGAGCAAGTGGAAATAGATGCTCTGATGTAGTACATAGCCGAAGTATCGGGTGTAATGGCAGGGTTGAGCATGGTGGAAATGGCAATGCCTGCTGTTGGCATCCATTGGTAGGTCATGCCTGGAGTTCCTGCTGCACGAACGGCAACAGTTCCACCGCGGCAAATAGCAGTATCCTTCATCGGGAAGTTCAGCGTGTCGTAGAGGTTTGTTACCTTAATTGTATCAGTGGCAGAGCAACCAACAACAGTGACCTGAAGCCAGTAAGTACCTACCGCAGGTGCAATAATTGAAGCGGTTGTTCCTCCGGTGTTCCAGAGATAAGTACTTCCGGCGGGATAGGTGTAAATGGATTGTAACAGCGGAGTAACCCCGTTACAAATGGCTGTATCAGGCCCGAGATCTACAATGGGTATGGGAGATACTGTTACCACTTTTGCATCGGTGGTAGTGCAGCCGTTTGTTCCGGTTACGGTTAATGAGTAGGTGCCTGAAGTGGAAACACTGATAGAAGAACCGGTGCTGCCGGTACTCCACAAATAAGTGAATCCGGGAGGCTGGGTTGATGACAGCGTAATAGTATTGCCGATACAGAATGCAGTATCAAGGCCAAGGTTAACCACCGGCACCGGCTTGAAGGTTACATGGAAAGTGTCCTTGATGATATGACATACATTGGAGCCAAATACCGTGTACCCACCGGAGGCGCTGACGAGAATAGAAGGTGCAGTGCTGCCGGTAGACCATAACCACGACAGAGACCCGGCATGTGCTATAAGTGAAAGAGACCCGGCCGAAGCACAAAGGGAGGTATCGTGGGCATAAAAGGTTGTGTCGTCAGGTACAATGGTAAAATGGAAGGTGTCAACTTTCAATATGCAGCCTGTAATTGAATTGACCCAATAAGTTCCTGTTGCGGATACTACAATGGAAGAAGCGGGACTTCCTGTATTCCATCTGTAGGTCGTATAGCCGGCAGGGGCAGAAAGTGTAGCAGAGCCAATAGCAACACATACGCTGGTGTCGTGACGGTATTTGGTAGTATCTGATGGTAAAAAGCTGACATGGAAAGTATCCACTATTACAGTATCGCCACACCGGATATTGAATACAAAGTAGGTGCCTGTTGTATATACCCAGCGGGTAGAATCGGTGGAAGTGTTATCCCAATAATAATTGGTATATCCGGCCCGGCCTTTGAGTAATATGCTGTCAATGCCGCAGGCAGAAGTATCATGCCTGAAATGAACAGTGTCAGGGGCTATGATAGAGTTGGCGTACTTGGCTATATAAAAATATTCTGATCCGCCACCGGTAGTCCGAACAGTATCTGAGCCGACAACAAGGGAAGTGCCCTGGAAATCACTGTTGATAAACACATTTCCTGAGCCATCGCAGGCAATGCCATTCTGGTCATCGCCGCCGGATGCAAGCCCGCCATAACCTACCACCCCGCCGGTAAGGTTGTAGCCTGCAATAAATACGGGGTCTGGCGGGGTACCCGGAGGAACCGCGAGGATATGCCCGTCAATATCCGCATTAGCCCTGTAATTACCGCTTACCCATACCTGTCCGCAGGAAGCCATGGCAATACAGAACCCCCAGCAGTTAACGGAAGAACTGATAGATTTACTCCAGGTTACTACATTGGTTGGTGAATATTGTACGAGGTAAAGGGCATCAACGCCTGCGGTACCTAATGTTCTGGTGACTGTGGTTGCGCCAAAAGAAATGGTTGCATCTGCAAAGCCACCTGTCATGTACACATTCCCGTAATTATCGTGGGCAAGGCCTACACCGAAAGCGCCAAGAGTACCACCCTCGCCCTGACCCCAGTTGGGAGTACCTGCAGAGGTGAATTTTCCGATATAGGCATATGGGTTTGTCCCAGGATTAGTAAGCGTGCCTGAACCAATATTGAATGAAGCGGAGTAGTAAACACCTGTGACATAAACAAACCCGGTAGAAGCGACCGTAATACCAAATCCATAATCATTTCTCGGACCACCAACGGAGGTTGCCCATAAGGGGACGCCTGCCGGACTATACTTGGCAACAAAAATATCATAACTGGATCCGGAAGCGTCGGTATTGGTGAGTGTTGTAGAACCAATGGTCATGGTAGGTTTAATGAAAGAAGATGTGATATAGATGTTTCCGGCTTCATCAGTAGTAACACCTCCGGCGCTGCAGATGAGTGCGGTTAAAATGGAATAATAAGATGGATTGATATTGCCATCGGCAATAGCCCACAGGATAGTGCCTGTAGGGTCTATCTTTACCAGGAAGTATTGTGCTGCAGAACCCCCATAAGAATTGGTAAGTGTAAAAGATCCGAGCGTCATTGTAGCGCTGGTAAAAGAGCCAAACAGGATGAGATTGCCACCGGGATCGGAGCAAATGTTGTATAAGAATGTTGTACCCGATGAGGTGCAACCCGCCCATAAAGGAACACCGGCGCTGTTGTATTTGATCCACATGGTCTGGTAGTAGGCGGTTGATGGATAGGGCGGCAGCGCGACTCCGTAGCCGAAATCAATGGGTGTGGTGCGGTTGGTAGCGAGACCACCGGCATAAATATTTCCGGAAGGGTCGCACGCTATGGGCCAGGAATCAATGGTTCCGCCCGAACCACCACGGCCCCACGACCAACCCTGGGCATGCAGCTGAGAAGAGAGACAAATAAAAGAAGCTGACAGAATAAATAGCAGCATGATGGAATTTATAGATTTCTTCATAAAGGCATTATTAGAGGATGAGTGTAAAATATGTTTATAGCAAAAAAAAACCCGATTGCTTCGAAAGGTATAAAAAAAGTTGCATATTTCCAAGAAAAAAGTACGAATGCAAATAAAAAAAATCAAGTGCCCCTTTTTATTATCCGGGGGTTAATGAAAAAATCCAGACCTATTCAAACACAATTTTCTGAATAGTTTTGGCGTCGCTGCTATTTTTCAAAATTGCAAAATAAATTCCGAAAGGGGTCTGTAATTATTCTACCACTAATTTTTGCGTTGTTCGTCCGCCGGATCCATCCAGCCATACCGCAAAGTATATACCGCGGGGGAGGGTGTGGATGTCAACTGTCATTTCCGGTTGGTTTACGCTTTTAACAATGACTCTTTTGCCATAAACGTCCATTATTTCTATTTTTCCAACTGTCTCTGAGGTAACGACAGAAATAGTGTTAGACGCTGGGTTGGGATAGATATTGATATATTTTTTGTAAGGTAATGCAGGTGTTTTTGTAGGAGTGCATGAAGCATTGGCATACTTCGCTATATAAAGATGTTCCGATCCACCGCCGGTAGCCCAGACTGTATCATGGCCGACAAATAATGAATCTCCGAAAAAATCGCTTGCAAGATATACGTTCCCGGAGTCATCGCATGCGATACCATTCTGGTCATCGCCTCCTGAACCAAGGCCGCTATAACCAACAACTCCGGTAGAAAGATCATACCCGGCAACGAACACCGGGTCGGCTCCCGCCACCAGAGCCAGCGTATGTCCATCTACATCAGCATCTGCCAGGTAATTGCCGCTTACCCAAACCTGGCCGCAGCCTGTCAAAGCAACGCTGTAGCCATAACACCGATTTGAAGAACTAATGGATTTATACCAGGTAACAACATCAGCAGATGAATATTGAACAAGGTACAGTGCATCATTTCCGGCAGTACCAAGGGTGCGGCCTACAGTTACTGAACCAAACGTAATAGTGCTGTCGGCAAAGCCTCCGGTCATGTATACATTGCCATAAATATCGTGTGCAATACCAACGCCAAATGCGCCGCGTGTACCACCTTCACCTTGTGCCCATACCGGCACACCGGCAGATGAAAATTTGGCAATGTATGCATAGGGGTATACGTATGGGATTGTGGGAGCCACAGATGGGTTGGCAAGTGTACCGGAACCAACACTGAATGTGGGTGAATAAAAAGTACCGGTAATATACACATAGCCTGTAGAGGCGACCGTAATTCCGAATCCGTAGTCATTTCGTAATCCCCCTATTGACGAAGCCCATACCGGAACACCGGCAGGCGTATACTTGGCTACAAAAATATCATAAGTGCTTCCCGAAGTATCTGCATTAGTAAGCGTTGTTGTGCCAATCGTCATGGTACGTTTATTAAATGAAGATGTGATATAGATATTCCCTGCGGCATCTGTGGCAACGCCACCCGCGCTAAGTATAAATGCAGTTTGTATTGTGAAGTAAGAAGGGTTTATATTGCCATCATTTATAGCCCACAGAACCGTGCCCGAAGGATCAAGCTTTGCCAGGAAGTACTGAGCAGCAGAAGTAGTGCCGTAAGCATTGGTTAGTGTAAAAGAACCAATGGTCATTGTGGCGCTGGTAAATGAACCGAACAGGATCAGGTTTCCTGAAGGGTCTGTACAGATGTTGAAAATATTGGTACTGCCGAAAGATGTTCCGCCAGCCCATTGAGGAATACCTGCATGGTTGTATTTAACCCATAAAGTTTGATAAGCGCCACCAATGGAATAGGGAGGGATTGTGACTCCTGTCCCAAAATCAAGGCTGGATGCATGATACACGGCAATACCTGCAGTGAAAATGTTCCCGGCATTGTCTGTTGCAATTGGCCAGCAATCAACAGTGCCGCCGGATGCTGCGCGTCCCCACGTCCACTGAGCATTTGCCTGAACGGAAAAGCCAACTAATGCTACTGCCAGAAACGTCAGCAATACGAAGGAATCTATGAATCTTTTCATAAAGGTGTTTTTTTAAAGACGGGTTAAAATATGTTACATTTAAAATAAAAACTTAATGTAAGGTATAAAAAAATCGCATACCTTATTAATATGATTCCATATGGTCCGAATATTGCAGGCAGCCTGGGAAATAGTTTTAAAAATTATTATATTTAACCAGGCCAACATAAATGAACCAGCATCACAGCCACAATACTAATAGACGGTTAAAAACAGAAAAATTTTAGTAAAACTTTCAGAAATAAAAAAAACGCCCCCATCCGGAGGCGTTACTACCAAAAAAATAATTCAAATTTCCAATTACCCCGCCAGCCCTTTACCATGGCATGCCTTGTACTTCTTACCACTGCCGCAGGGGCAAGGGTCGTTGCGGCCTATTTTAGGGCCTGCCTGTACGGGGGTGCGTTTTACGGGTGGCGCATCAGGTGTTTCGGTATAGTAGTCGTTTTCATCGGCGGCGTAGTCCTGGCCTCGCTGGTCTATCTCAGCTTTGTTCACACGCATGCGGCTCATATCGGTATGAGGCTCGGGCATGCGTGCTGCCTGTGGCGGGGCTTCCTGTATAGGTATACCGGCACGCAGCAGGAAGGAAATAATATCGCGGTTGGTTTCCAGCATCATTTGCTTGAAGAGGTTAAAGGCTTCAAACTTATAAATGAGCAGAGGGTCCTTCTGTTCGTACGAGGCCATTCGCACAGACTGGCGCAGATCGTCCATAGCACGCAGATGGTTCTTCCACGCATCGTCAATCATGCCGAGGGTAATATTTTTTTCAAGGGACTGTAACACAGGCTGGGCATTTTGCGCTACCGCTTCTTTCAGTTGCACATAAACCTGCATACCCTTGATACCATCGGTGAAAGGAATGACGATATTATCAATCCGGTCGCCATTGTCATTCAGTATCTGCTGCAGCGTAGGCAACATCTGCTCGGAAAGAGCTGTTACCTTGCGGTGATAGAAATCTTTCACCTGGTGGTACAGTTGCTCTCCTATAGTATTAGCATCGGCTTTATCGGCATCTTCTTTGGTAAGCTCCAGTTCCACAACCAGGTGTTTCATCACCTCCAGTTTGAATTCCTCCAGGTTCCGGTTTTCTACGAACTTCTCTGCAAGACCTACGCACACTGCGAACATAGCATTATCGAGGTCAATGGCAAGGCGTTCGCCAAATAATGCGTGGCGGCGGCGTTTGTAAATCACATCGCGCTGCGCGTTCATCACATCATCATACTCCAGCAGGTTTTTACGCATGCCGAAGTTATTTTCTTCCACTTTGCGCTGGGCGCGTTCAATGGATTTTGAGATCATGCTGTGCTGCAATACCTCGCCTTCTTTATGGCCCATTTTATCCATGAGCGAAGCGATACGCTCAGAACCGAACAGGCGCATCAGATCATCCTCCAGCGACACAAAAAACTGTGAACTGCCCGGATCGCCCTGGCGGCCTGCACGGCCACGCAACTGGCGGTCAACACGGCGGCTTTCGTGGCGCTCGGTGCCTATGATGGCGAGCCCTCCGGCTTCCTTCACACCCGGTCCCAGTTTTATATCCGTACCACGGCCGGCCATGTTGGTGGCTATGGTGACAGCACCCGGCAGGCCTGCTTCGGCAACAATCTGGGCCTCACGTGCGTGCTGCTTGGCATTCAGTACATTGTGGGGTATCTTTTTCTGCTGCAGCATTCGGCTCAGCAGTTCGGATACTTCCACCGACGTTGTACCCACAAGGGCCGGACGGCCAATAGCGCGCAATGCTTCTATTTCATCTATAGCCGCACGGTATTTTTCGCGCTTGGTTTTATACACCAGGTCCTGCTGGTCTTTACGGATAACACCCACATTTGTCGGGATGGTTACCACATCGAGTTTGTAAATAGACCAGAACTCACCGGCTTCCGTTTCCGCAGTACCCGTCATACCACACAACTTGTGGAACATACGGAAGTAGTTCTGGAGCGTGATGGTTGCGAAAGTTTGCGTTGCGGCCTCTACCTGCACATTTTCCTTAGCTTCAATGGCCTGGTGCAGCCCATCGCTATAGCGGCGGCCATCGAGGATACGGCCTGTCTGCTCATCCACGATTTTTACTTTGCCGTCCATTACCACATACTCATTGTCTTTATCGAACAATGTGTATGCTTTCAATAACTGCTGAACAGAGTGGATGCGATCGGCCTTAATAGCATAATCCTGTATCAGGGCATCTTTACGGCTTACCTTTTCTTCGGGGGTAGCCGAGGATTTTTCAATTTCGGCAAGTTCGCTGCCTATGTCGGGCAGGATAAAGAAATTCGGGTCTTCACCTGAACCGGTAATCAGTGCAATTCCTTTTTCGGTAAGGTCAACGCTGTTGTTCTTTTCATCAATGGCAAAGAATAACTCTGCATCAACCTTAGGCATGTTTTTCTGCTGTTCGCCTATATAGTAGTTCTCCGTTTTCTGGAGGATCTGTTTGTTGCCTTCTTCGCTAAGGAACTTGATAATAGCGCCGTTTTTTGGCAGGCCACGGTATGAACGAAATAAATACAGGCCACCGTTTTCTTTATCTGTTTTGCCTTCGGCAATCAGTTTTTTAGCTTCGGTAAGACTATGGTTGGTCACCTTACGCTGGGCTTCCAGCAGACGCTCAATCCTTGGTTTCAGGATGTGGAACTGCTGTTCATCGCCCTTTGGTATGGGGCCTGAAATGATAAGCGGTGTACGGGCATCATCCACCAGCACACTATCCACTTCATCCACCATGGCGTAGTGGTGTTTGCGCTGCACCATTTCGCTTGGGTGATGCACCATGTTATCGCGGAGGTAGTCGAAGCCGAATTCATTGTTGGTGCCGTAGGTGATATCGGCAAGATAAGCCTGGCGGCGCTCGGGGGAGTTAGGCTCATGTTTATCTATACAATCAGTTGTTAACCCCAGCCATTCAAACAACGGCCCGTTCCATTCCTGGTCACGACGTGCGAGGTAATCGTTCACGGTAACTATATGAACACCTTCGCCAGCTAATGCGTTAAGGTAGGCGGGCAATGTAGATACCAGTGTTTTACCCTCACCGGTAGCCATTTCCGCGATTTTGCCGTCATGAAGTACCATACCACCTATCAGCTGCACATCGTAATGGAGCATGTTCCATGTTACCTGTAGGCCTGCGGCGTCCCATGAATTGGCATAAATGGATTTATCACCGTCAATGCGTATGTGATTTTTACTTATGGCCAGCTCCCTGTCGAGGTCGGTAGCAGTAGAAATGATCCCGGTGTTGTCTTTAAATCTGTGGGCCGTTTCTTTCACTACCGCAAAAGCTTCCGGAAGAATCTCCCGCAAAATCTCTTCGATTTGTTCGTCCCGTTTTTTTACCAGCTTGTCTGCTTCATTATAAATAGCCTCACGTGACTGGATATCACCGGCATCGCCTACTTCGGCTTCCGCTTTTTTATCCGCTATCTGCTGGTCTATATCTACTAAGTGTTCCTTGATGCGGGCACGGAATTCGTGCGTTTTATTACGTAGCTGGTCGTTTGAAATAGTCTGGTAATCGTTATAAAATTTATTTATTTCAGCAACCTGAGGCTGTATTTTTTTTACATCTTTATCGGACTTGCTGCCACCAAATATTTTCGAGATAAATGAGATCATTGTTCAGTATTGTATTTTAAATAAGTATAAAGTCGAAAGTATAAAGTCGAAAGTCCGGGTTATTACCTGGCGCATTCGGGTTAATCCAAACCCAATCCGTATCAAAAGTCATGCTATCTTTTATTACCTGACAGGTTGACACACAAAAAGGGGTGCGAAGTTACGGGAAAGGGAGGATTTAGAAAAATGTGGCGGTTGACCGAGGGTAATTTAGGAGCAATGTTATTGAAAATAATAAAAATTATATAAATTGCATGTGAGCAAATAGGATATTTTGAAACTGGCAGCTATATTTTTTGGATTGGGTATAGCATCTCTTTGTTTGTTGATGACTGCGAGTTTTGGGCAGGATGGCGGGCATGTTGCGGTAAACCGTTGGTATTCTCCGGAAGACCAGCAATACCGTATGGTTGCGGAGAACGAGTTCGTTGATTCGGAATTGTACAAAGGGGGGTGGACAAATAAAACTTTTTTGTTTTATGCCTGTAATACGTCCGGTCCAGGCCGTGTTGCTGTGAATAGTTGGTTCAACTCAGTGAGTCACTCGTATTTGAGTGTTTGCGAAGACGAATACACGGATGAGCAAATGATGAAAAATGGCTACAGGCAGAAACAGTTGCAGTTTTACGGGCTTACCAAAAAGAGCGAAAAGACCGTTTGCGTGTATCGGTGGTTGTTGCCTGCACGGCATGGCTGGATTACTATTCCCGACAATAATGATACTGATCTTTACCTTAAAAAGGGGTATCACCACAAGACCTACCAGTTTTACGGCCTTGTGAAGAAATAATAAAAAGCGGCAGAAAGTGGCTTTAAACCTGATTTTGTATATCTTTGCAGCGTAATAATTAAAGAAATAAAAAAAAATTTTAGCCTAATAATTTGCAGGGCAACGAAATTTTTATGTATTTTGGGTGCAATTTTGAAAATGAGACTAAACATGAAAAGAACCATCATTGTATTTACAACTGTGTTAGCAGCGTTATTCTTTGCCAATAAAACCTTTGCGCAGGACGACCTTGTGCGGGTTTTTCGCTGGTATATACCCGAGGATCAGCAATTCTGTACTGTAGCTGACGGAGAGTACCAGGACGGACAATTAATCAACTGGGGCTGGCAGGACAAGACCCTGTTATTCTGGTGCTATCGTACACCAGGCCCAAACCGTGTAGCTGTTAATGGCTGGTTCAACCCGGTTAGCAGGGCGCACATGAGCGTTTGCGAAGACGAATATACAGACGACCAGATGCTGAAAAACGGCTATACCCAGAAACATCTCCAGTTTTATGCATTAACCCGCCGTGGTTCCAATACTGTTTGTGTTTACCGTTGGTTGCTGTTGAAACGTCACTCATGGATAACTATTCCTGATGATATTGATACCGATGTGTACCTGAAGAAAGGTTACCACCACAAAACATATCAGTTCTATGGTATCCTCAGAAATGTGGACGCACCGATTTACGATCAGTTATAATTCATAATATAATCATCTTTACAGAGCTCCGGAAATTCCGGAGCTTTTTTTGTGCGACCTATAAAGTGGGGTTTTTATTGAATGCTGTATATAATTCTCTTCATCGCTATACTCTTCACTTTTTTTAAATTAAGTTTGTTTCCCAAACCGGAATTATGAATTATTGCAAAAGCGTTTCTTCGTTACTTGTAGTTGTTACAACTATATCGGTACAATTATCAGCCCAGAAAAAGCAATTTACCATTACAGAGGCAACTAATGGCATGTCAACCACACTGGCGCCAAAATCTTTAAAAAATACATCGTGGCAGCCGGGAACAGATAATTTCTGGTATTCGGATAAAAAGGATAAAGAAGAATTCTGGACGGTTGTGGATTGTAAAAATGGCGGGATTAAGGGTACTGTACCTGCCATTGAACTGGATGGGCCAAAAGGAAAGGCTCCTGCCATACCCGCATTAAAATGGCTGGACATGGATAATGCCTGGTTTATGAAGGATAAGGAGATCACGGTTGCCACACTTAAAGGCGCCACTCATAGCTGGAGCACTACCAGCCTTGTGTCCTTACCTGAAAAAGCGGAACATGTAACGGTGGATAAAAGCAAAAAAATAGCCTATACCATTGACAACAATCTATGGATGTGGGATCATGTGAAAGGTAAAGTGCAGGTGACCAATGAAACGAATAAAGATATAGTTTGTGGTCAGTCTGTACACAGGGATGAATTTGGTATTGACGGCGGGATATTCTTCTCGCCCAAAGGTAATTTCCTGGCCTATTACCGTATGGATCAGACGATGGTAAAAGACTATCCAATCATAAAATGGGATACAACTCCGGCAACAGTGGACCTGATCAAGTATCCGATGGCGGGCGGTACATCGCATGAAGTAACCCTGTGTGTATATGATCCGGCAAGTGGTAAAACAGTAACAATGCAAACTGGTACTACCAATAAAGACCATTATCTTACCTGCGTTACCTGGAGCCCTGACGAAAAATATATTTACATAGGTATACTCAACAGGGATCAGAACCAACTGCTGCTGAACAAATATAATGCTGCTACAGGTGCAAAAGTGCTGACCTTATTTGAAGAAAAAGACAAGAAGTACGTTCACCCCACACACCCATTGACATTCCTGCACAAGAACAAGAACTACTTTATCTGGTGGAGCGAGCGTGATGGTTTTGAACACCTGTATTTATATGATACGGAAGGTAAACTGGTTCGCCAGTTGACAAAAGGTAACTGGGTGGTGAATGAGATTGTTGGAGTAGATGATGAAAATATGAAGTTGTTCATAACAGCGTCGAAAGAATCGCCGCTGGAAAAGCACATTTATTCGGTGAGCCTGGAGAAGGGAAAAATGACGTTGCTGGATAAGGGAGCAGGTATGCATAATGCATTGTGCAGTGAGGATGGCAGGTATGTATATGATGTATACAACGGTGCAGGTATTCCTAAAAACAGTGTGATAAGAGCAACAGACGGATCGGATAACCTGGAATTGGTAAAAGCGGAAGACCCGCTGGCTGGTTATGACCGCCCGGAAATCAGGAATGTAACTATTAAGGCTGCAGATGGTGTTACGCCACTCTACGGCAAATTGATTCTGCCCACTAATTTTGACATGAACAAAAAGTACCCTGTTATTGTGTACCTCTATAACGGACCTAATGTGCAGTTGATACATAATTCATTTCCTGAGAGTGGTAATCTGTGGTATGAGTATATGGCGCAGCATGGTTACATAGTATTTACGATGGATGGCAGGGGTAGCTGGAACAGGGGCATTAATTTTGAACAGGCAACCTTCCGCAAATTGGGAGATGTGGAGATCAAGGACCAGATGAAGGGTGTGGAATACCTGAAGTCACTGCCTTATGTGGATAAGGACAGAATGGGTGTGCATGGCTGGAGTTATGGTGGGTTTATGACCACATCGCTTATGCTGAAGCAACCGGGTGTGTTTAAGTGCGGAGTAGCGGGCGGACCTGTTATGGACTGGAAAATGTATGAGGTGATGTACACCGAGCGCTACATGGACGTACCTGCAACCAATCCTGAAGGATATGAGAATGCCAACCTGCTGACCAAGGTGAAAAACCTGAAAGGAAAGCTGATGCTGATACATGGTACACAGGATAACGTAGTGGTATGGCAGCACAGCATAGACTTCCTGAAGAAATGCGTGGATGAAAATGTACAGGTAGATTACTTTGTATACCCCGGCTATGAGCACAATGTAAGGGGCAAGGACAGGGTACATCTGATGCAGAAGATCAGTGATTATTTTGACACTTATCTGAAGTAGCCACCCCAAACCCCTCCCGATAAAAAATCGGGACCTTGTTCCGGGGCTTCGCAGGGGATTGCAGGTCAATGCTGCGTTTTCGAATCTCCTAATAGCCATGTTCCTCAAAGAACTTTATGTTTTCTTTGTTTCCTGTGTCTTGCCGCATGATACTTAGGATATTTTTACAAAAAGATCGAATGGCTGCGCCTTCATTTACTACTCTGCCAATAACTTTCTTTCCACTTACTTTATACGACACATAATAGTATGATTCAGGATCTTTATATGGGGCAACCAAATAGTAGGTCAATAAGGCAATTTGATCGAATTGTTGTTTGCCAACATAAACATAGTAATAAATTGCATCAGATATATAAAAATTATCTTTACCAATTTTTTGTCGCGCACTTATATCGTCATAGAAAATAGCAGAATAATAAATAGAATTTTGACTTCCAGCGTGTTCAATCTTTATCGTCCTCGGCGGCACAAAATCTTGAGCGAAAGAGAAGTAGCTGGGAAATAAGAAAAAAAACAGTATTAAATTTTTCATGAGTAAATAGTATGAATACTGTTAGAGGTAATTTCATCGGAATAAATGACGAAACGGCATAAGCCTTACTTCCCTCCCGCCTTCTTCATCCCCGCAAAATCCATCGGAATTTTGATTCCATCGGCTGGGGCTTCGTCTTCGTTGCGGATATTGGCGGTAATGATCAGGTTGCCTTTTTCGAGATAGTTGTTTGGACCATAAATGCGCAATACCATTTTGGCAACCTCTTCTGCCTTTTGCTTTTTCACTTCATCAGAGGCTTTGTACAGTGTTGCATCACCAACTACAATGAGCATATCCGTTTTATCATCACTCACTTTAACCTTTAGCGCCTGCCACGTTGGGAGCACATTTACCAGGCTATCATGTACTACTGTTGTTTTGCCATCGTTTTCCATCCTGTCATTGCAGGAAAAAAAGGTAGTGATCACCACAACTATCAACGGAATGAAAAGACGTTTCATAAAAAACAAGTTTATCAAATGTAAGAATAAAACGAAACTATTTTATACCCAGCACATCCTTCATGGTAAATATTCCCTGTTTGCCGGCAATAAACTCAGCAGCCAGTACTGACCCCAATGCAAAACCATCGCGGCTGTGGGCGGTGTGAATAATGTCTATATCGTCAATGGCTGATGACCAGGTGACCTTGTGGGTGCCGGGCACGCTATCTACCCTGTGGGCTATGATTGGAATCTTGTCTTTTTCGTTGTAGTCATTCAGTACCCAGTTTTTTTTTCTGGTTAGATTCTGAATGATCTGTTCTGCAAGTGTAATGGCCGTGCCGCTGGGGGCATCTTTCTTTTGCGTATGGTGGGTTTCTTCGATGCTCACATTGTATTCTGCATGTCCGTTCATCAGGGCTGCAATCAGCTTATTTACTTCAAAGAAAATATTTACTCCAATACTGAAATTAGAGGCATGGAGAAAGGCAACATTATTCTTAATAGCAGCATCGCGTGCTTCCTGTAATTGTTCATTCCACCCGGTGGTACCGCAAACGGTAGATAACCCGGCATTGAGGCAGGCTAATACATTTTCCTTTGCCGCCGCAGGATTGGTAAACTCAATAGCCACATCGGCAGTGCGCAGGTGTACGTCATCCATTTCGTGCTTATTGGCAGATGTAATTCGCAATACAATTGTATGCCCGCGTTTTACTGCTACCTGCTCAATAGCATGCCCCATTTTTCCGTAACCAATAAGTGCAATGTTCATTTATGTCAAAAGTATAAAGTTGGATCCAAATAATAGTAATTGTCAGTCAGATTGTGTGGCGAAAGTATAAAAATAAGGGGGGTGTTTAATTTCAGCTTTTCACTTTTGACCTTTGCCTTCTAAAGATAAATTCAAGGCTGCAATCCACCCACTACTCCATGCATGCTGAAAATTATAACCGCCTGTAATGCCATCGGCATCCAGTATTTCACCGGCAAAGTATAAACCAGGCATCTTCTTGCTTTCCATTGTCTGAGGGTCTATTTCATTCAGGTTCACGCCGCCGCAGGTTACAAATTCTTCTTTAAATGTCGTTTTGCCTTTTACATGGTATATGTCGCGGAGCAGGTGCTCCGATAATTTGTTTTGTGCGGCGGCAGGCAATTCTCCCCAGCGGGTATCATCTTTTATGTCGCATTGCTGCAACAGGTATTCCCATAGCCGTCGGGGAAGATCAAATGGATTTTTATTTTGTACCAATTGCTTGCCTTGTTCTTTTCTTAACTGAAGTAAGGAGTTCTTTAATTCTTCATCGGTCGTATCGTTCAGCCAGTTTATGATTACCTGGAAATCATAATTCCTGTCTGCCAGTTCACGTGCTGCAATGGCCGATGTTTTAAGAACTGCCGGACCGCTCATGCCCCAGTGAGTTATCAGTAATGGCCCATGCTGTACTATTTTTGTTCCAGCTATTTTTATACGTGCATTGGGCACGCTAACGCCCATCAATTCAGTGATCGGGTGCTTGGGCAGGTTAAATGTAAACAGTGAAGGCACAGGCGAATCTATGGCAAGCCCAAGGTCTTTGATCCAATTATATTGTTCGGGCTTTGGGAAACCGCCAGTGGCAAGAAGTATTTTATCAGCGATATATTCAGAGGTGTCAGAAAAATGAATAATAAATTGGCCTTTTATCTTTTCTATACAAGTTACCGATTTATGATAAAACACCTTCACTTTATTGCGCATCATTTCCTGCCAGATGCAATCAATGATAGTTTGGGAATCATCTGTGACAGGGAACATCCTGCCGTCTGCTTCTGTTTTTAATTTTACCCCTTTTGACTCAAACCAATCAATTGTTTGCTGCGGGCCGAACCTGTAAAGAGATTTTCTTAATAATTGTTTACCTCTTGGGTATGCAGTGAGGAGTTCAGGGATATCAAAACACTCATGTGTAACATTACACCTGCCGCCACCTGATACTTTTACTTTTTGCATCACCCTGGCCGTTTTCTCAAATACGACCACCTCTACTCCTTCCTTATTTGGGATATTGGCAGCAGCAAAACATCCGGCGGCGCCTGCGCCTATAATGGCAATCTTCATTTTTTCGGAATTGGTCCCGATAGCTATCGGGAGTAATTTTGGAATTTGGATTGTTGCTATTAATTCCATGGGTTAAAAACATTCATGGTCATAAAGGTAAGCTTAAACTCAAAATACCATTAATGTGATGTTGACATGATTTTTCCCAACTGTAATATTTTCTCCCTTTTCAGGCTGGCGGGTTTTTTATCATTTCTTTGTGTGAAACATCATTTCGAGCATATCATACAATTCCGGGTGGTGATCTTTTAATTGCTCCGGCTTTTCGAAGAAATACTCTGAAATAACCGCAAAGAATTCGGCATCGTTTGTTGCGCCGTATTGGTTAATATCTGAATGATTTTTCCGCTTCATTTCATTGATGGTATCGTGCATCCTGGTCACCCATGGTATGACGTATGGATTCGTTAGCAGGTATTCCGGCACCCCGTCGGTTGAGCCATCGGCTTTGTCAACCAGGTGGGCAAATTCATGTATCGCCGTGTTATGTCCGTCCGTCGGGTGAATAAAAGAAGAGCGGAGGGATGGTTGGGAAAGTATCATTTCGTGATGCAAGGCTCCGTCGCCCACCATGCCCAGTACATTTCTTTGTGCATCGTCCGTACTATATTCTTTACTGAAGGTTCCTTTGTACAGGAGTACCTCCCAAATATTGTTGTACTTCCAATCATTGAAAGCAAAGATGGGGATAATAGCGCCCGCCGCAACCAATACCCTGTCGAGGTCTTCTACCTCCACTTCTATTCCTTTTACAGCCACGGTAGTAAGGAAATCTTTTACCCGGACGTCGAAAGTTACCTTATCTGCGTCGTCCAGGTTTTTATAAAATGCAACGTTTTCTTCCAGCAATTGCCGGGTATTTGCAGGTACAATATTGTTAACCTTGTTCGTCTTTAATCCCTTTCGGAAAAAGATGACGAGTCCTGCGATTATGATTACGCTGATGGCAAGGCCTATGTACATAGGTGCAAATGTATGGATTGTAGGATTAGGACTGGTTCTGGGATTAAGCTGGTAGCTATTTTGGTGGGAATTGTATTTAGTAATAATAGCCGTACTCTTTCTGTCTTAAATAAAATAAAATTGAACTAATAATAAAGAAAATCAACGCAAGTTTGTTAATGCGGAAATTTGGCCTGAAAAATAATATGCCGATCATTGTAATAGCAGTCCATGCAATAATAACGAAATAGAAAGTTAGTACATAGGAAAACATACAAACAAAGTAATTGGCGGAATAAAACCCTCCTACAAAAAAATGTTCTTTTGAAATACTATGTTGCTGGCAATAAACAAATATTTCCGCATTTATTTCATTAGAGATAAACGTGAGTAATGGAAAATACGCAAAGTATTTATGGAAAAATTGGATAAAATTCAGCATGATAACATGCAATAAACGCAATTGAAGTCGAAATATTGCTAATGAAAATCAATTGCTACCCATTCAGAGTTTTCCAAAACATATCCTTATCCATGTCCAAGGCTACTATTATTTGCCTCATTATTCTTTCGGGCACCGGGTCAATGTGGGTCTGAATGGTGATAGGACGGAATAAATCAGCCCTCGTCCAATGCTCATGCCCACCGGATGTTCTGGTAATTTTGCAGCCCACTTTCGTTAGAAATTTCCTGCAGTCTCTCAGAGAGACATTTTTCAAGTGAGTGGACATTAGGCAAAGACAGGCAGTTTGACAGGGTAGTTTGAAGTTGTATATTGCTTGTGATTGATTATGTCTTTAAGCTGTTCATTGATATTGATCAGGTCCGACAGTTCAGGGGGCATCATTGGTTTTTTCTTATTCTTTATGTCCCATCCAAGCCGCTGTAATTCCAGGAAGAAAATATTCTTTTCAATCGTGTATCGTAAAAACTCGTCTAGCACAACTTTAAGGCTTTCATTTGCTTCTTTGCTTGTTTTACCATATCCGGTGAGGTCTAGCGAGGGCACAAATGCAAAGTGTATTTTGTCCTCTTCGAAAAAGAGAACCTTCAGATTAACGGTTAAAGTTTTGCCGCCAAACTGAAACTCGTCTGACAATTTCGCTTCCTGCATAATTCAAATATACGAATTAAATCAACTCCATTAAGGGTGCCAATAAAAATAATTACAAATCAATCAATCGCTACTCCTTCACCTGCGCCTCCACCACCGACAATGCAATGATATTCACTATCTGCCTTACCGAACTGCCCAATTGTAAAACATATACCGGCTTCTTCAAGCCCAGTAATATAGGTCCAACTGCTTCAGCGCCACCTACCTCCTGCAACAGGTGATAGGCAATATTTCCGGCAGCAAGGTTCGGGAATATGAGCACATTAGGCGATTCATTGGTAAGGGAAGAGAAAGGATAGTTTTCTTTCAACAAGTCTTTATTGAATGCCACACCCGCCTGTACCTCTCCGTCAACTACAAGGTCCGGACGTTTTGATTTGACCCGCTCTACTGCATTTCTCACTATGGTTGCTTCGGCTGATGGGTTGCTGCCAAAATTGGAATACGACAGCATCGCTATCCTTGGTTTTACATTGAAGCTTGCAACAACATCGGCAGTAAGTAATGTTATATCCACCAGTTCATCTTCGGTAGGGTTGAAGTTAAGCGTAGTGTCGGCAAAGAATAACGGGCCCTTTTTGGTAAGCATTATATACATACCGGCCACTCGTTTGGTACCTTCTGAAATGCCTATTATTTCCAGTGCCGGCCGGATGGTATCCACATATTTGCGTGTGAGACCTGAGATCATTGCATCGGCTTCGCCGCTGTTCACCATCATACATCCATAAAAAGTGCGTTCCCGCATAACCTTTTTTGCTTCGTAAAGGTTGTACCCTCTGCGCTGGCGTTTCTCAAAAAAGGCTTCCCCAAATTCATTGCGTTTCTTTTCAGCGCTGTCGCTTTTCGGATTTATTATTTCTACGCCATCCAGGTGCAGGTTATTTTCCGCGATCAAGGCCCGTATCTTATCCTCATTTCCTAATAATATAGGAATTGCGATGCCTTCATCTTTAGCAATCTGGGCGGCTTTTAGGATCTTAATATTTTCAGCTTCTGCAAATACTACACGCTTTGGTTTTTGTTTCGCCTTATTGATAATAAACCTGAGCAGGTTATCATCGCTGCCGAGGCGACGGAACAACTCTGCTTCATATGCATCCCAGTCAGTGATTATCCTTTTTGCAACACCGCTATCTATTGCGGCCTTCGCAACAGCCATTGATACACGAACCAACAGCCTGGGGTCAAGGGGTTTAGGAATAATATAGGTAGGCCCGTACTTTAGGACTGCATTGTTGTAAGCTACATTCACAATATCGGGTACTGGTTCCTTAGCCAGCGCAGCCAGGGCTTTTATCGCAGCTAATTTCATTGCCTCATTGATAGCGCCGGCACGAACATCAAGCGCACCTCTGAAGATGTATGGGAAACCCAGTACATTATTTACCTGGTTAGGATAATCGCTGCGGCCTGTGGCCATTATTACATCTGGCCTTGCAGCCATTGCATCTTCATAGGTAATTTCAGGATTTGGGTTTGCAAGTGCGAAAACAATAGGTTTTTTCCCCATTCCTTTCACCATTTCCTGTGAAACAACATTTGCTTTTGAAAGGCCAATGAAAACATCCGCCCCTTTCATGGCTTCTCCAAGGTCAATGGGCTCCATATCCTTAGCGAACTGCATTTTGTAATCATCCATGTGCAGCCGGCTTGTAACGATAAGTCCCTTGCTATCGAACATGTAAATATTTTCCACTTTTGCCCCAAGGGCAAGGTATATTTTGCAACAGGAAATTGCGGAAGCGCCTGCACCGCTAACTACAATTTTAACTTCGCTTATTTTCTTCTTTACTACATCGAGTGCATTGATGAGCGCAGCGCCGCTGATTATTGCGGTACCATGCTGGTCGTCGTGCATGATAGGGATGCTTAGTTCCTTTTTAAGCCTTTTTTCTATTTCAAAACATTCCGGGGCTTTAATATCTTCCAGGTTGATACCGCCAAATGTGGGCTCAAGCGCTTTTACAACATTTACAAATTCATCTATTTCTCTTACATTCAGTTCAATGTCAAAGACGTCAATATCTGCATATATTTTAAATAATAAACCTTTTCCTTCCATCACAGGTTTAGAAGCCAGCGGACCTATATCACCTAATCCAAGCACGGCTGTTCCATTTGTGATCACAGCTACCAGGTTTCCTTTTGCAGTGTACCTGTAAACATCGTCAGGATTGGCGAAAATTTCCATGCAAGGCTCAGCAACTCCGGGAGAGTAGGCAAGTGCAAGGTCACGCTGTGTTTTGGTTTCCTTTGTAGGAATAACTTCAATTTTCCCCGGCCTGCCTTTCTCATGATATTCCAGTGCATCTTCCTTCCTGATCAGTTGTGCCATTGTATTTGATATATTTAAGGGGGGCAAGTTACGAATTTGACAAGGAAATATTCCTGTTTACAATCATAGAGGGTGCTGCAGATTACATAATAATCCAATTTCAAACCAGACAAACAAAAATTAATGCAAAAGATTAATTTGTATAAATAAATAAATTATATACAATCCTGTGCAATGATCTGATATAAATTAGATTGGAATGACTAAATTTGCTGCCCTAAACTTTAGGAAATTAATAATTTCTTAATTATCATTGTCAAGTTCAATAAACCGGGTAATCCTAAAGCAAGGTCAAAAAATTAAAACAGAAGAAATATGAAAAAAATCTTTTACTTATCGAGCATCCTGGTATGTTGTTTCATTTTAAGTTCGGTTTCTGCATTTGCAACCGTACCCACTGTAACATTGAATCCCAATAATGATACAGTCTGTTCAGGAACTCTGGCAAGCTATACAATAACCGCAATGGATACCCCCGGTATCCTTACAATATCTTACAGGTGGCAGGTTTCAACCGATGGAGGTACTTCCTGGTCGAATGCTTCAGGTGCCGGTTATACTGGTGATACTACCACCTCGCTTACTGTTTTAGCCATCCTGCCAATGAGCGGAAATAGGTACAGGTGTATCGCATCCAATACAGACGGTGCCGATACTTCAGGTTCAGGTTTGTTAAGAGTAGTTGGGATTGCTCCAGGTACTATAGCGGGCCCATCTTCTGTTTGCAAAACATTTACCATGACCTTGTCCGATACTGTCAGCGGTGGAGTTTGGAGCAGTACAACTCCTGCTATTGCAACCATTTCAGGTAGCGGTATTGTTACCGGTCATTTAGCAGGTTATGATACTATAAAATATACAGCATCCAATATTTGCGGCACCGGTGTTGCAATGGTTATAATCAGGGTAGATGATAGTGTGGCAGCAGCACCAATTCTGGGGCCTGCTGCAACCTGTGTGGGCCATTCCATCAACCTGACAAATAGTAATATTATTGGTACCTGGGCCTGGGGCACCAGCAACTCTAAGGCCTCTATTACGCACTCAGGTATTCTGACAGGATCATCCTACGGAATGGATACGATCTACTATGTATTTACAAATGGCTGTAATACTGTTACTTCAGGAATTGTTATCAGCATTGATACACTATTTAATCACGGTACAATTTCAGGTTCAGGCAATTTATGTGTAGGTAACTGGACGCATCTCACCGAAACTGTATCAGGTGGATCCTGGTTCAGCAGCAACTCATCGGTAGCTGTAGTTGATGCTTCAGGTACGGTCACAGGTGTTGGTCTTGGTACAGTTACTATTTCCTATTATTTAACCAATGCATGCGGTGCAAGCATTGCCACTCATAGTATGACTATTTTAGGTAGCGCAACCCCAATTACAGGGGTAGATAGCGTTGGTGTTGGCTTTACACGAACATTGGGTGAAAGTGTTACCGGCGGAATATGGACAACGGATGACACTGCCATTGCAACTGTAGATACCGCCGGTTTGGTTACCGGAATTGCTGTTGGAACAGTTAACATCACTTATACCGTTACCAACTATTGTGGTACAAGTAATGCAGTAATTACCATGCATGTGGGCAATCCTCCTTCCGCCGGAACAATAACAGGGGCAAGTTCAGTTTGTATTGGTTCTGCAATTACCTTGTCGGATGCTACTGCGGGCGGAACCTGGGGTAGCAGTAATGTAGCAAGGGCTACTGTAAACAATGCAGGTGTTGTTACAGGTGTTGCTGTTGATTCGGGTACAGCTTCCACTGTTGTAAATATTTCTTATACTGTTCAGAATGGATTTGGCAGCACTACGGTTGTTATTGCAATAACGGTTAATCATACACCCATTATTTCTATTATGGGACCATATGCAGTGGTAATTGGTACAAATTATTTCATCAGAGGTATGCCTGCAGGTGGTACATGGACTCACACCATTGATAGCATTGCTATGATACTTTCCACATTTGATTCTTCTGCAGGTGGTTTCGCTTATGCTACCTTTGCTTCCTATATTATGCTCAAGCCGGGAACTGATATTTTACATTATTCGGTTCATAATAGCTGCGGCACTGCAGACAGTTCATTTACCATGTTTATTACTACCGGTGTTAAAACAATCAATAGCGGATTTGCTTTAAATGTTTATCCTAATCCGGCACAGGGTGAGTTTACAATGAATTTAGCCGGGAATACAAATGAAGAGGCAATCGTAACGATTACTAATGTTGTAGGTGAGAAAATAAAGGAATTTACCGTTTCCACTAACAAATTAATTAATGTTAAGCTGGATGAGCCTGCCGGAATTTATATGCTGAATGCAGTTACCCCAAGCGGCAAATACAGCGCTAAGATCGCTATTACAAAATAGGATTAGAAGTTATTAATAAACTTAAGAAAGGGTTGGCAGAAAGCCAGCCCTTTTTGCATACTTGCAATAAAAGGTTTGTTTTGCTGAGCACCTGACAGGAATCATTATACAATTAGCTGATAAAATTCTATTTTTGCCACGCAAATTAAAAATCAACGCACATGAGTTTCATTACAGATATTGTAGCCCGGCAGATTTTAGATAGCCGTGGTAACCCAACCGTAGAAGTAGATGTTCATACCAGCGATGGCTTTATGGGCCGGGCCGCTGTTCCAAGTGGCGCCAGTACAGGTAAGCACGAGGCTGCAGAGCTCAGGGATGGAGATAAGAAAAAATACCAGGGGAAAGGTGTTCTGAAGGCCGTTAGTAATGTAAACGATATAATTGCTGAAGACTTGTATGGCTGGGAAGTAACCGACCAGTACGGGTTAGATAAAGCAATGCTGGATATGGACGGCACGCCTAACAAAACTAAATTGGGTGCCAATGCAATATTGGCTGTTAGCCTTGCAGCTGCTAAAGCTGCATCTCTTGCCGTAGGATTGCCATTGTATCGCTATATTGGAGGGGCAAATGCAAAAACTTTGCCTGTACCAATGATGAATATTCTGAACGGCGGTGCACATGCGGATAATAAAATTGATTTCCAGGAATTTATGGTAATGCCTATAGGAGCGTCAAGTTTCAGTGAAGGGCTAAGATGGGGTGTGGAAATTTTCCATACTTTAAAAACAGTGCTGAAAGAAAAAGGGTACAGCACCAATGTAGGTGATGAGGGTGGTTTTGCTCCAAATATACAAAGTAATGAGGAAGCCATTGAGACGGTACTCAAAGCGATAGAGAAAGCAGGCTATAAACCAGGTTCGCAGGTGAGCATTGCCATGGATGCCGCAAATAGCGAACTATATAACGACAAGGATAAAAAATATCATTTCCACAAAAGCGATGGCAGAAAAATGAGCAGTGATGAGCTGGTGGAATACTGGGTAAAATGGTGTAAAAAATACCCGATAGTAAGTATTGAGGACGGAATGGCAGAAGATGACTGGAAGGGCTGGAAAAAACTCACAGAAGCATTGGGCAATAAGGTGCAGCTGGTAGGCGATGACCTGTTTGTTACAAACGTTACCCGCCTGGAAAAAGGAATTAATGAAAAAATTGCCAATGGTTTGCTGGTTAAAGTTAACCAGATAGGCACGCTCAGCGAAACAATAGATGCCGTTACAATGGCTCAGCATAATAGCTACAATACCATTATGAGCCACAGAAGCGGGGAAACAGAGGATGCTACTATAGCTGACCTTGCAGTTGCGCTTAATTGCGGCCAGATAAAGACCGGTTCAGCAAGCCGAAGCGATCGTATGGCTAAATACAACCAGTTGTTAAGAATAGAAGGTGAACTTGGTGACAAAGCATTTTACCCGGGTAAAACTTTGAAATTCGCGAAATAAAAGGCACCTGATTGGGGCAAGTATGGAAATGTTGATAAGTGACCATAATCCGGTTTCAGGGAATTTATGTAATTTTAGCGCATGAAACGACCATGCTAAAGCTGATGTTAAGCACACAGAGGAATGAAAATTCAAGCGTTTGCAACATTCAGAAGTTCATTGGAGTTCCATCTGGCAACTAAAAAGACATATATTTTCAGATGAAAAAAGTATTCAGGATACTAACCAATAAATATCTGCTTACGGGAGCAGCATTCATTGCATGGACTGTGTATTTTGATCAGAACGACTGGATGAGCCTGCAGGCAAGGCAAAAGGAATTGAATGGAGTTAAGGATAATATTAACTACCTGAATACCGAAATTGCACGTATGAGTAAGGAGCGGAATGACCTGAAAACCAATCCTGCCAAACTGGAACAATTCGCTCGCGAACAATACAAAATGAAGCACGACGGGGAAGATATATACGTAATTGAAAAATCCACCGTTGTTGCCCAATAGCTGCTATTTGCAGGACAATAAAAATGCATTTACATTGAACCACCTTCAAGGGTGGTTTAGTTTTTTTTAGAAATGGATTTCGGAAGTAGTAATACTGATTTTCTATACCGAAATAAGAATAAATTGAGGAGAGCGGATTTTAAATTAGCCGATTTTTGGGCAATTGTTTTCAACTTTGGGTATAAAATTTCTATTTTTGAATTTGAATGATCACAATAATATCCGGCACCAACCGTCATGACAGCATGACATTGCGCATAGCCAACCTTTATTTTAAGTTATTGTCTGAGCGGGCTGAAAATGTTCAGCTCCTGTCGCTTGAAAACAAACAGGTTTGGGAACGTGGACCCGAAATGCTGGAACTGGAAAAGAATTTACTGATACCCGCGCAGAAGTTCGTTTTTATTATGCCCGAATATAACGCCAGCTTTCCCGGTATCTTAAAACTGATGCTGGATAACAGTGATGTAAAGAAATGCTGGTGGTATAAAAAGGCCATACTTGTTGGTATCTCAGACGGGCGTGCTGGCAACCTGCGCGGGATTGAGCATATGACCGCCATACTTCATTATCTTAAAGTACATGTACATTATAACAAAATGCTGATCTCAAAGGTTAACGAAGAGATGAATAAAGAAGGCGCCTTACTTAAACCGGAAACGGAAAAGGTGATTAATCAGCAGATTGAGGAGTTCTTGAAATTTTAATTTATGTGGGTACGGTTAATTATTATTCTCGGAATTATTGGCCTGGCTGAGTATTACACCTTTGTTGTTGTAAGGTCATCTGTCAGAAATTTACCGGCGGCATGGCGTGTTTCGCTCATAAGTCTTTATCTTTTTCTGACTACCGTCACCTGGTTGGGTTTTATTCTTTTCAGGCAGATCAACTGGGCCGCGATGCCGCACCTGCTTCGTAACTTTTATATCGCTTTTGTTTTGGGTTTTGTAGTCGGCAAGATATTGGTGCTGCTTGTAATGCTCGTGGATGATATCCGCAGGCTGGTAACCTGGCTCATTGCATCCTTGGCTTTTGGCGAAAGTATAAACCAGCCGTCCGCTTCCACTAGTACTATTGCACGTTCTGAATTTCTGAAGCATACAGCGCTTGTTCTTGGCGGACTGTCTATACTTGGGTTCTCATATGGTATCACAAACCGTTATAAATACCGGGTCAGGAAAATGAAACTGAATTTTGCTTCCCTTCCTGAAGGATTTAAAGGTTTGAGGATTGTGCAGATATCTGATATACATACAGGCAGCTTCGACAATCATAGCGCTGTGGCACATGGCATTGAAAGGGCCATGGATCAAAAGGCTGATATCATCTTGTTTACAGGCGACCTGGTAAATAATCATGCGCACGAAGTGGATGCAAAGTACCAGGAAATATTTTCCCGGTTAAAAGCACCAATGGGCGTTTATTCCACATTGGGCAACCATGATTATGGCGATTATGTACACTGGCCATCAAAAGAGGCTAAAATTGAAAATCTTGACAGGCTGAAAGCAATCCATGCTTCCATGGGCTGGCGGCTGCTGATGAACGAACACATAGTGCTGGAACGCCGCAGTGATAAGATAGCGCTGATAGGTATAGAGAACTGGAGCGCAAAAGCCAACTTCACCCGCTACGGCGATATGGCCAAAGCTTATGCCGGACTGAAAGAGAAAAATGTTCCGTTCAAAATACTCCTGTCTCACGATCCTTCACACTGGCATGCGCAGGTGGTGCCTGAATATTCAGATGTAAATCTCACACTTTCCGGGCATACCCATGGCATGCAATTTGGTGTGGAAAGCAAGTGGTTTAAATGGAGCCCTGTACAGTATATGTATAATGAATGGGCCGGGCTTTATACAGCGGGAAACCAAAATCTGTATGTGAATCGTGGCTTTGGTTTCCTCGGTTATCCGGGCAGGCTGGGGGTGATGCCGGAGATAACGGTGTTTGAACTGGGGTAATTGTTTTTTTACTAAATTTGCGTATATGAGACAGCTAACGATTCAATTTCCTGAAAGAAAATTCCAGTTTGTCATGGAATTGCTGCGCGGTCTTAAATTTATTAAAATTGAAGAGTCTGGCGGGCAACAATATGTAATTACCGAAGAACAGAAGGCTTTGGTTGAGGAAGAATTTAGAAAATTAGATGAAAATCCGGATTATGCTTTGAACTGGGATGATGTAAAAGATCAGATATTCGCCGATTGATGGGGTACGTGCTTAAGATAATGCCAAAAGCCATCGAAGATGTCCGGAAAGGCTTTGATTATTACAACGGCAAACAAAAAGGTTTGGGTAAACGCTTTGCTTCTGTTGTGAAGAATACCTTTGCCCAAATTAAGAAAATGCCTTTCTCCGCCTCCCTGACTTATGGTGATACTCGTTACAAGGTTATAGCTAAATTTCCTTACATAGTACTTTATCGTATCCGGGGCAACATAATATTTATTGCCCGCGTTTTTAATACCTACCAGCAACCTGTTTACGAAAGTTAGCTGCTACGATATCTATTTATTCAGAAAAGAAACAAGGTCTTTTGCATTTTTGTGCTTGGTCGTTTTCCCTTTCTTTACTTGTTCCATTGCCTTAATGGTAGCAACGTTTGAGCCAGATTCAATTTTGGCAAACGGGAGCGTCTTCACGTACTTTAGAAAGGCTTCAGATTGTTTATCTGTCGTATCAATTACTATATAAGTCATGCCATCTCGATTTGCCAACAAAGGTAGTAATTTCAGTATAAACATGATTCGGTAAGAAGAGGCAACTTTAAATCCTTTACCCGAAAAAACAGTGATTTTATGGAATAATCCCCCAATAGCATCTTTATAATAAACAATGCTATGGCAGATATACACATGCCGCAACGTAACGGCAAAACCAAAAAACACACTCCACGCATAGACTTCACCCCTATGGTGGACCTTGGGTTCCTGCTCATCACTTTTTTCATTTACACTACAACTATTGCGAAGCCCAACGCAATGACAATTAACATGCCGACAGAGGGACCTTCGACTGAGATACCTGAAGAAAGTACGATCACCCTTATCCCGGTAAAGGGACACAATGTTATGTACTATGAGGGGAAAATAGAGGGGGCAGAAAAGCTTAAGAAATGTGCCATTAGCAATTTGCGCCCGGTTCTGCTCAACAAGAAAAAGCAGGTAAAGGAGCTTCCGGCAAGCTTTACGAAGGCTGCCCACAAAGTTTATGTGTTGATAAAGCCCAATGACGACAGCCAGTATACCGATGTAGTGCAGTTGCTCGATGAAATGCAGATCACAGACATTCAGAACTACATACTGATGGATATTACAGTTGAAGAAAAAGCACTCGTTGGAAAATAATTATGAACTTCTTTATGGAAAAAGAAAATAACCGCATCTAATTATTAAACAGACTATCATGGACACTAAAACACTAATGCGCGCCGACTACCTCGACATCATCTACGACAAGCGCAACAAAAACTACGGCGGCTACGAACTGCGCAGACATTACAACCAACGGCTTACAAGGGCATTTGGGGTTATATTCATCGGAATGGTGGGGTTCGTTTGTTTTTCTTTTATAAACGTGAATCATGTCAAGCCTATAGTTCGACGCGGTCCTATTGTTTGTCCAATACCTTATCCCGTTGAAAAACCGGTAGTTCTGCCGCCAAAACCACCAAAGCCGGTAGCGTCAGTCCCAGCGCCACCAGCCAGGACTATTGTCTTTACACCACCTGTGATTACTAAAGAGCCAATTGAACCCGACAAACTTTTGACCGAGAATAAAAAACTGACAGATGCATTGCCTGGATTAAGAAATGTACCGGGCGACACTTCAGGTATTGCGCCTGTAGATACTAAAGTTCCTGGAACAGGTGTTGCTGATAAAACTGAACCCAAAAATGAGGCTCCTGTAATATGGGTGGAACAAATGCCGCAATTTATAGGAGATATGGATGTCTATTTAAGCAGTCATCTGAATTATCCCGATGCAGCCAGAGATGCTAATATTTCAGGAAAGGTTTTGATCCGTTTTGTTGTAAATGAGGATGGTTCAGTAAGTGACGCTGTAGTTGAACGCAGTATAGGCGGAGGCTGTGACGAAGAAGCCCTGCGCATGATAAGAAGTATGCCAAAATGGAAACCAGGAAAGCATAATGGTAAAGCGGTAAAAGTATACTTTAAACTCCCGATAAATTTTGTTTTGAAATGATTGATGTAGAATAAAAGAGAACACCCTCCATTTACTATATAAAATGGAGGGCGTCCTGTTTTAATAAGGTTGCTAATTACTGGTAATAGTTAGTGATTAAACTTCAAGGTAAATGCGGGTGATGTAGCATCTTTTTCATGGCAGTTCAGGTGTATATCCTGCACATACATGGTAACATCATTATAGTCCCATTGCTTGATAACCCCTTTTTGTGTTTCTGTCATTTCCCAGGTATTAGAGTAAAGCGGCCCGTAAAATTCATGACCCGGCGCCTGTAGAGAGATGGTAAAACCAGACACCCTGCATCCCACCGAGTCGGTGCTTAACATGGGCTTAGCAAGTATGGAATCGCGGGTAGTCCACCATGTATGGATATTCGCAACCCACACCCGCGGCGGAGGTGGTGAATTATCAATTAAGTCTTTTTTATGCTTGTGTTTTTGAGCATGTGCGCACAACGCCGGCATTATAAATAACAGAACGATCAGTGTTTTTTTCATTTCATTTATTTTTCAGTATTAAATCCCCCTGGCGGACAGAATTTTTTGAAAATTACGAAAAGTGGCTTTACAAGGCAAAAAAGATTTTCTATAGCTTATTTGATTGTGACTTTTATCGGAGTAAAACTTCTTGTGATGGCATCCGGGCGGCTCGCCTTAATTCCATCAATTAAGATGTGGTCTCCCTTCTTCAATTTCTTAATTTCATCAATAATCTCTTTTCTGAATTCTGCACCGTTCAAATCTCTTCCCTCTTCGCGTCTTACAAATACTCCCTGGTTCATATTTTTGAGCAGGTGGATTTCGTATGAATTAATGCTAAAGATGCATTTTAATAAACAATTGGGAATATTGCACACCACGGCAGGGTACGCTAAAATTTCTTCGACAGAAGCAAAAGTATCCTTTACAACGCCTAAACGCACGACAGGATTATTAATTTTCTTTGCCTGATATTCTTTTTTGAAAATCTCTTTATTGTTTTTAAACACCCGAAGAATATAGCTACCTTCTTTATCGACCGTCAGGAAGAAATTCTTGTAAATGTAGAACGAGTCGTCGGCATAGTGGTCACGTGGTGGAGTGAGTTTATCGTTGAACTTTACTTCGCAACCATCAGGCAGGTTTTTTAGCCAGACATTATTGCTGACGCCGACGTAAATAATGTTCAGCGATTGGTCTCTTAGTTGGGTAAGACAACTGGTTATTTGTCCGTAGCTTGCCGCCACCGCACAGTTGAAAAATACCATCACTGCCATGAATCGACTGGCCATATAGGAATGAACGTGAAAGTGCAACATTTAGTCTTTTACTCTTGCCTTGATTTACATATACTGCCCCGTATAACTCCCTTTCACCTTCTTCAACCCCTCCGGCACACCCTCATAAAGCAGGTATCCGCCACCCACGCCCCCTTCAGGCCCAAGGTCTATCACCCAATCCGCGCTGTTAATTACATCGGCATTGTGTTCAATTACTATTATTGAATGTCCCTGTTCAATAAGTGCGTCAAAAGAACCAAGTAGTTTTTTTATATCGTGCATGTGCAGGCCGGTGGTAGGTTCATCAAAAATAAAGAGCACCTTTTCCCTCATTTTTCCTCTGCCAAGGAACGATGCCAGTTTCACGCGCTGTGCTTCGCCTCCGCTAAGTGTGTCGCTGCTCTGCCCGAGTTTTATATACCCAAGGCCCACATCACTAAGTGGCTGCAAAGCCTGCGCCAGTTTCTTTTCATCTGCAAAGAATTCAATGGCCTGGTCTACACTCATCTCAAGTACGTCGTAGACACTCTTGCCACGATAGGTCACCTCCAGCACTTCTTCCTTAAAGCGCTTCCCTTTGCACACTTCGCATAGCAGGTGCACATCTGCCAGGAATTGCATCTCCACTACCACTTCTCCGTCGCCCTTGCAGGTATCGCACCTTCCGCCATCTGTATTGAACGAGAAGTGTTTCTCTACAAAGCCACGCATCTTCGCGATTTGCTGTTTGGCAAATAGTTTCCTGATCTCGTCATAAGCCTTGATATAAGTAACAGGGTTGCTCCGCGATGATTTCCCGATTGGATTCTGGTCCACAAGTTCTATGTGCGCAACATTTTTCAGATCACCTCCCAGTTCTTTAAATAGTCCAGGTCTGTCTGCTCCTTCGCCATAGTGTTTTTGCAGGGCGGGGTAGAGCGTCTGTTTTACGAGTGTGGTTTTTCCGCTGCCGCTTACGCCCGTTACTACGCAAAGCAGGTTGAGTGGAAAGTCAACATCTATATTCTTCAGGTTGTTCTGCCTGCACCCTTCTATTCTTATTGTGCCACTGGGCTTTCTCTTAATTTTCGGCGGCTCTATTTTAAATTCACCGCTTAAATATTTCCCGGTCAGGCTTGCTTTGTTTTTTATCAGTTCTTTATAGGTGCCAACAGCTACTACCTCTCCACCAAGGTGACTTGCCAGCGGCCCCATGTCTATGATATGGTCGGCATGGCGCATCATCATTTCATCATGCTCCACCACAACTACTGTATTGCCCAGGTCCCGCAGCGATTTCAACACTGCTATCAGTCTTTCTGTATCCCTGCTGTGCAAACCTATACTGGGTTCATCAAGTATGTACAAAGAATCCGTAAGGTTGCTGCCCAGGAACTTGGTCAATTGTATCCGCTGGCTCTCACCACCTGACAAAGTATTTGCCAGCCTGCATAGGCTCAGGTAGCTAAGGCCTACATCCAGCAAGGTTTTCATGCGCTGGTTCACTTCTATCATTATCCGTTTTGCAATGGCCTGATCATGCTCACTTAATTTTAATTGTTGCAACCATTCATAAAGCTCATCTGCAGGCCTGAACATCAGGTCTGCAATTGTTACGCCATTTATCTTCACATAAGCTGCTTCCTTTCTCAGCCTGGTGCCTTTACAGTCAGGGCAACTGGTGCGGCCCCTGTACCTTGCCTGCATCACACGGTATTGCACCTTGTACAGGTTTTGTTCCACCATCTGGAAAAAGTCATTGATCCCGTTCACATGGCTGTTGCCTTCCCAAAGCAATAGATATTGTTCGTCGGTCAGGTCGGCTATGGGTTTGTGTATCGGAAAGTCATACTTTGCTGAAGCACGGATGAAACCATCTTTCCATTCACTCATCTTCTCTCCCTTCCAGCACACCACCGCACCTTCATAAACACTCAGCCGTCTGTCTGGAATCACCAGTGCATCATCAATGCCAAGTACCTGTCCGAAGCCCTCACATTTGGGGCATGCTCCGTAAGGGTTATTAAAAGAGAACATGTTGGGCGATGGTTCATCGAAGATGATACCATCTGCCTCAAATCTATTATTGAAAGTGTGAATTTTCTTCCCGCCTACTTCTACCAGGCACTCGCCCTCGCTTTCATAAAATGCAGTTTGTATGCTATCAGCCAGCCTGTGCAGGTCGTCTTCATCAAATTGTTCTTTAACAACAATACGGTCTATCAGCAGGTTTACTTTTGCGTTACCCACAGAAACCGTCCCGGCAAGTACATCTTCTATCCTTATTGGTTTTTCATCCAGGCTGGGAATGTAGATTCTGCTGAAACCTTTTTGCATCAGAATATTCAGTTCCTCCTCCAGGCTTCTTTTATAGCGCAGTATTAGTGGTACTATAAACTGAACCTTTGCGCCAACGGGCAGGGTTTGCACAAACTCCACCACATCTGTTACTGTGTCTTTCTTTACTTCCTTACCGCTTACCGGTGAATAGGTTTTACCAATACGCGCAAACAACAACCGCAGATAATCATAGATCTCCGTCATACTGCCCACTGTGCTGCGTGGAGTTCGGGTAGTTACTTTTTGCTCTATCGCTATTGCCGGACAGATACCACGTATATAATCCACATCAGGCTTATCCATGCGCATCAGGAATTGCCGCGCATAAGAACTCAGACTCTCTGCATACCTTCGCTGGCCCTCGGCAAAAAGTGTATCCATGGTAAGGGACGATTTCCCGCTGCCACTCACACCGGTTACCACCACCAGTTTATTCCTGGGAATAGCCACATCCACATTTTTCAGGTTGTGCATGCGCGCTCCCTTAATGAAGATCGCATCATGAGGATCAGGCAGTGTACTTTCACCATTAGTATGATGCTCCACTTCGGGTGCTGAAATACCTTCTATATGTTTGATCTTCGGGGTTATTTCCTTTTTAGTGCTTTTCACACTTGTTTTCTTCTCAGCCATAAATACTCTTTCAACTGCCATAGCTTGTTAGCGCCGTAAGTCTCTGCAAATTTAAGGGATTAGTTGGGAAGGGGAGAATTGAATGTTGGATCAGAGTTGCTTTGTTTCCTTTGCCAGTGGGTTATTTGAATTTCTTTGAGGGATTCTGACGTGTATCAAAAAAGCCAACCAATTCAATGCGATTTCCTTTGATAGTATATAGCAGCAGATTGTGCTTTGTAACAATCGCCTGCCTGATATTTCTTCTTTCTGATTTCCGATACATTTCGGGGTCTAATCTTATTGATTCCAGCACAGACTCTGTTTTGGAAATAAAGTTGCTGATCTCCTTGTCGGTCCAATTTTGTTCAAGCCACTTTATTATATCATGATAGCGCTTTTCAGCCTTGGGTAGCCAGATTATTTCGTACGCCATTTGTCATATTTCTTCATTACTTCGTGATGCGGTTTTCCTTCACCCCTTTCAGACTCCAAAAGTGCCTCATCTACATCTTTTTTCACGGACTCTGGCAGGGCATCCCAAAAATCCTCTTGCTGATCTATTTCAAGAATAGCGTTTACCCTACGCAATGAATTTTCATCTGCCTTGTCAATGTATTTTTTTGCCTGTTTCCGCAATGCTTCAGTCGTAGTCATACAAAAATGCTTTATACAAATTTACTGATTTCTGAATTGATAGAAAAATTCCAATATGGCTATGTTTTATGCCCGGCTTATTGCGCTACCGTGTCCCCAACTTTTCGTTGGTGGATTGGGCGACTGTGGCAATAGCACCGTTCAGGTGTGGATTTCTATTGGGCTTGCCTGTATTTCTTTTTAGGATTTTGCGAGGTGTGAAAAACAGAAACAATCCTGATAGCGTGTTTTCTGTTAATTCTATAAATGACAAGAAATGGAAAGGAGCTCATGCCTACTTCCCGGTAAAACTTGTCCTTTATTGAAAACAATTTTGGATTTTGTTTGATTGTTCGAAAAAGATCAGCGGCTTCCTTAGTAAATCTGCTGCCCAGACCAACCTTTTGATCCTCATACCAGTTAAATGATTTTTGCAAATCTTTCTGTGCACGGATAGAAAGAGATATGGAATAAATGATTTTATTTTCCATAGCGCTCTATTCTAAGTTTTTCAATAGAACTTTCGAATTCTTCTAATGAAACACCCTTGTCCTCGCCCGATTCCATTGCGTCATACCGACTGTCTAATTCTGCAATGAATTCCTTGTCATTCCACCAGTCATTGGTAGCCTGATCTATTTCAAGAATAGCGTTTACCCTACGCAATGAATTTTCATCTGCCTTGTCAATGTATTTCTTTGCCTGTTTCCGTAATGCTTCGGTCGTAGTCATACAAAAATGCTTTACACAAATTTACTGATTTTGGAATTGATAGAAAAATTACAATATGGCTATTTTTTGCCCGACTTATTGCGCTACCATGTCCCCAACTTTTCGTTGGTGGATCGGGCGACAGTGGCGTTAGCACCGTTCAGGTATGGGATTTCTATTGAGCTTGCCTGTATTTTCATTTTCCATACATCTGCAACCTGATCGCTTCAATTGAGCTTTCCAGTTCTTCCAATGTAACACCTTTGTCTTCACCCGACTCCATTGCCGCGTCAATCCTATCCTGTTCTTTTACAAACTCTTTATCGTTCCACCATTCATATTGATCAGTCTCCTGTTCAAATTCCCTCAATACTTTCATAGATTCTTTTGCAACCAATTTAGATTCCTTCGCAAGTATATCCGCAAGCAGTTTTCGGCTTGCTTGTGGTTTATTTGATTTTATCTGTTTATTGTCAAAGGCTGAATTGTTCATAAGTAAATTCTTTAATTCACTTCATTTTCATCACTGCAAAATAAGGATGGTCAGGATTTACAATCAGTTCCTGTCTGTATGGATGAATCAGAACATCCATATCTTCCAGTGGTATAGCACCAAGCAATGGTTCAGTGGTGTCAGGAAGCACCACGGCGTTACAATTTGTCCGTCTGTTTTTAAATTTGAGTTCCACTGAGGCCACTATATCATATTCTACGATATGCCCGTTGCCAAGTTCAAATTTTCTTTTTTCAACTAATGGGAATTGCATTTGTTCCTGTATGCTCTCATTTATAGCAAGCATATACGCACCTGTATCCACCAGCATGTCAACATGCATTTTTCTCACGTCTTCCTCACCGATTATATACCTTTGTGCAAGAGCAAGGTCATCCCTGTTTATCAATTCCACTGATGCGTAAGTAAGTCCCATTATTTAATAAATTACTGTAAAGATAAAGTAAACTCAATAATCAAATACCTGTACTATGTTAATTTGTCCTTTACTCCCCGTAAAACGCCACCATACTCTTCCCTTCACTATCCCTCATCCCCCTGTACATCCCCGCAGAATTAAAGCAGAAATCATAATTGCCTTTTGCGTCAACAGCAATAAGCCCGCCTTCACCGCCTATCTTCACTAATTTATCTTTTATTACCAAAGCGCAGGCATCTTGGAGCGACAAACCTTTATATTCCATAATACACGAAACATCATGTGCTACTACAGCACGCAGGAAAGGCTCACCATGCCCTGTGCATGAGATTGCGCAGGTTTTATTGTTGGCATAAGTTCCTGCACCAATAACCGGACTATCACCAATACGCCCAAAACGTTTGTTGGTCATTCCTCCTGTTGATGTGCCTGCCGCCAGGTTTCCTTGTTCATCGCAAGCCACTGCACCCACAGTACCAAATTTGTATTCCGGGTTAGCTGCTTGCCCTTTCAGATTATCTGCTTTATGGTCGAGCTGGTAAAAATCACTATCCCGTATCTCCACCCATTGATCATAACGCAACCTGTTGAAAAAATATTCATCAGGGGCCATTTCTATTCCCTGGTTCAGTGCGAACTCAGCCGCGCCCTCACCGCTAAGGAATACATGCCCTGATTTCAGCATTATTTCACGGGCAAGCTTAATTGGGTTCTTAATATTACGTACACCAGCTACGGCTCCTGCCATTAAATTACTCCCATCCATAATAGCAGCATCCATTTCATTCAGTCCCTTCTTTGTGAATACTGCTCCCCGTCCCGCATTGAACAACGGATTATCTTCAAGAGTAGTAATCGAAGCAATTACTGCATCCATCGCTGATCCGCCTTTGTGCAGGATCTCATAGCCCTTATCCAATGCTTCTTTAAGGCCTGCACTATATTGTTTTTCCTGCTCAGCATTCATTATAGCCGGTGTAATATTCCCTGCCCCGCCATGTATCACTAATGTAAAAGCCATTTCCAATATTTTTTAAATCCTTTATTCTGACTATTCAACCAATCAACATATCAACTATTCAACCTATCAACTAAACAACTTTACTCCAGATAAACCGCCACTATCTCATTCCCTTCCGTTTCTACCTCAATATGGTCCTGCAACGTTGTGGCAATGGTATGCCCAACAATATCCGATGCTATCGGGAATGATTTATGCTTGCGGTCTACCAACACAGCCACCATTAATTTTTTAAGGTCGTAAGCAAGAATAGTGTTCAACGAGTAGAGTATTGTTTTGCCTGAGTTCACCACATCATCTACGAGTATCACGCACTTGCCCGTCAGATTTTCATTAAATTCAATAGCATTATTCAGCGGCTTCTTTTTATTAATGATAATAGGTATCATTTTCGCTTTAATCGGGCTGATCTCCTTTAGCAATGCACTGAGGTTTTCGGCAAGAATTCTGCCGCCCTTTTCAATCCCGATCAGAATGATCTCCTTTTCATTACTGTTATGTTCCCATATCTCATATGCCATCCGGCGAAGTTTGTAAGAAATGCGGTCTTTGTCGAGAATGAGCACCCTCTTTTTTTTCATTTCAAAATTAATTTTAGTTTGTTCTTATTGCCACAACAGGATCAAGCCGGGCGGCCGACCTTGCTGGTATAAAACCTGATAATACTCCGACGAATATAGAAACAATAATGCCAATAAAGAAGTTGCTTAAAGACATGGTAACCGGGAAATCAACACCATAGGTCATTATCAGGCTCAGCAGCAATACAATTAGGATACCGGTAAGTCCGCCTATCAGGCACAACACAATAGCCTCAATCAGGAATTCCCATAGTATTGACGATTTGCGGGCGCCAATCGCCTTTTTCAGACCGATCATTTTTGTTCGCTCTTTAACCGTTACAAACATTATATTGGCAATACCGAACGCACCCACCAGCAACGAACCCCCCCCGATAAATAAACCGATCATGTCAATGAACCCGAACATCGAATCTATACGTTCTGAAACCTGGCTGAGCTGGTTGATAGCGAAATCATTTGCCTGTCCCGGCCTCACTTTTCTTACACGCCGTAATACCCCCTCTACTTCATACTTTATGTCTTCCAGGTTTTTACCATTTGCAGCTTTCACCGCCAGCATCGGATCATAATTGAGTGACCGTACCTCCAGGAAATTGGCAGCGGCGTAGTATGGGTAGATTACAGAATTATCAAAGTCAAATCCCGCCATATTCTGTCCCGATTTTTTCAGAACACCTATCACCGCAAATTTTCGTCCGTAAAACGTTACGCTTTTTCCTACCGGGTCTTTACTGCCCGGGAACAGCGCCTGGTATACCTCATATCCTAGCACTGCAGAATTAGTGCCACCCTCCAGTTCCGAAGTATTAAGGTATCTTCCGTTTACAAGATCTATATTCTGCAGCTTGTCAAAACCATCAGTAACTGCATATCCTTCTATACTGCTCACGTCCAGGTCATTATACTTTACCGTCATTCTGCGGGTGGTCAGGCATATGGTGGCTATAGCTACATCCGGCACCTGGGTTTGAATGGCTTTGGCTTCCAGCGGAGTCATTCCGGGCCTTCTCCAGTACTCCCACCATTTATATTCTCCTCCCTCGTCCATCCATGGCCACCTGCCAACATACAGCACATCGCTTCCAAGGGTGGCCATATCCTTCTGAATATTATTCTTCAGGCTGTCAAGCACAGTAAGTACTGATATAATGCAAAAAATACCAATGGTTATTCCTAACAGGGAAAGGAAAGTACGCAGCTTGTTGGCCTTCAATTCAAGGAAGGCCTGGACGATACTGGTACCTAGTATTTGCGCTATATTAGTCATTGACAGGCAAATTTAGCGGTAAATATCTTCCGAATAGAATATTTTTGCACAAACCAAACTCCCCCTTTTTGCGGTTCGCAAGCTCATTTATCGAAAAAAACAAGGCGCTTCACTATCCCCTTTTCAGGAATTTCCTGTTATTGCGGGTCACTATTATCCTTGCACTGAATATGCAGGCGGCGATTGTTGCCTATTATGTATACAAGCTCACCCACGACAAGCTGGCGCTGGGTATGCTGGGTTTGTGGGAGGTGATCCCGGCCATTAGCTTCTCCTTTTTTTCCGGCCATTTTGTGGATATGAAGGAGAAGAAAACTCTGATGGCTCAATGCATTATGGGTTATATTTTACTTTCCATATTTTTTGTGATTCTTGCGCTACCCCAATTGCCTGCCCATTTATCTGTTACGGCAATAGTATGGCTTGTTTATGCGGGTATATTTATGGGTGGGGCTTTGAGGGCATTCCTGGGACCATCTTCCTTTACTTTACAAGGAATGCTGGTGCCACGTGAGCTGTATCCAAATGCGACGACCTGGAGCCTTACCTCGTGGCAGACAGGCGCCGTTATAGGGCCATTGCTGGGAGGGTTTATGATAGCGTTTACTGGTTTTCAGATGAGCCTGGTCAGTGTAGGCATTATTGAGGTCATAGCATTTATCGCCATCTTACGTATACCAAAGCAGCCAATTCTGAAGAAGGGAAAAGAACCCGTTATGAAAAGCCTTGGCGAAGGTTTAAAGTTTGTTTTCAGGTCTCAGTTGATTCTTGCTGTTTTGTCGCTCGATCTGTTTGCTGTTCTGTTTGGAGGGGCTGTCGCCCTGCTTCCCGTGTATGCCGATGATATTCTGAAAGTTGGTGAGATCGGATTCGGCTGGATGCGCGCAGCTCCTGGTATAGGTTCTATCCTCACCTTATTGCTATTATCCTTTGTGCCATTAAAATCGAACCCCGGAATCAAATTATTGTTGTCTATTGTGGGATTTGGAATAACTACAATTATTTTCGCTTATTCGGGTTATTTTGGCACAAATGTTGTTGCTACATTATCCGGTTTTGGTATTTCATGGGGCTTTATTATTGCGTTCTCCATGTTGTTGTTCGGTGGGATGTTCGATGCGGTAAATGTAGCTATCCGTCACACCATCCTCCAGGTTTATACACCCGATAGTATGAGGGGCAGGGTAGCAGCGGTTAACACCATGTTCATCAGTTCATCAAACGAACTTGGCGCCATGGAAAGCGGCATCACTGCAAAATGGATGGGCACTGTTCCTGCCGTCTTCCTGGGTGGGTGTCTGACGCTTGTTGTTGTTGTCGTTACTTATTTCGCTGCACCAACCTTGAGGACATTAAAATTGCATAGTGATAAAAATAAAGAGTAACGAATTTCTTTACAGCAACAGACAACACTTACGGGTTAAGGTTTTAACTGGCTTTCCAAAACCGGGTCAGACAAGGTACTTCCCAATGACCTGGCTTTTTTTACGTCCTCAATGGCGGCTGCTTTATTCCCTTTTTTGCCATAGCATCTGGCCCGCAGGTAGTACAGGTCTCCGGCATTTGGATTGTTTTGTAAGCCCAGTGCAATATCCTTCATCGCCTCATCAGGTTTTTCCTGCCTCAGGTAGATTCGCGCCCTGTTCATGTAAGGTATATACACATCCCTGTTTTCCCTGATGGATTCCGCATACTCGAGTAACGACGAATCAAGTTTGCCCACAATATCCAGGTAGTTGGCAAAATTGCTGTGTCCCTCCGGTGAAAATGGTTTTATTGAAAGTGCCGTTCTGAAGTAGTACCCCGCAGAATCGAATTGCTGCTTGATGCTCAGTACCACGCCCAGGCCGAGATACGCACTCTCGCTTTTGCTGTTTATACTCAATGCCCGGTAGTAGGTCGTTCTGGCCGCATCAATCAACCCGCTTGATCGCTGCAGCTCCGCCACACATATTATCGGGTTGATGTAATCAGGTTTCCTTTGTATTGATGCGTTGAACATGGCTAATGCAGAGTCTGCATAGATTTTCTTTTTTTTAGGGTCTACTGCCAATTCATATCTTGTAAAATATTCCTGTCCCAGGTAAAAATATCCCACCGGCGCCTCCGGGTGTTTATCTATATCGTCCTGCCATAGTGTAACAGAATCATACCAGTCCTTGCAGCGTTCATTGCTCATATAGCCCAGCACCAGGCAGTAACCAATCATAATACCCAGCAATATTTTACCGGTTGGTATTTTCTCTTTCACTTCAAAATAGTTGGACACATACCAGCCGATAATTAAGAACAAACCCAGGTAGGGTATATATCCATACCTGTCTGAAAGGATAGCGCCACCAACAGGAATAAATTGCAGCAGCAGAATAATGTTAAGGATAAAGAATCCAAACCCGAACATTATAATCTTGTTCTTACGCGCAAATACCAGAATGGAAGCAATTAATCCAAGTGCAATGACAGGGTAAATATAGTAGATGCCAGGCAGCGATAAGGGATTCCCGACCTTTAACGGATAAGGGTAAAAATTGCATAATCCCGTCGGAATTATTGCTTTCCATAAATAAGTGCAAAAAGCGTAGCATCCCAGGGCAAAACGCTCCAGGTTAGTAAAACTGGCGTCCAGTGATGCATATGCGCCGATTTCTATTTGCGCATTTGTAGCTAACCGGCCGAATCCGTATGCAAGCGCGAGGAGTGGTATTTTATCAAGAACTAACCAATAATTGATCTTTGATTTTTTAAAGCGTTCAGGAATATTTCCTTTATCATCACCGGGTGCATTGGGGATCAATAATTGCCGGCCTTCAAAATAGTCTATTAAAAATAACGCTAACGGCAGTGTTACCGCCACTGCTTTTGAAAGCAGGGAAAGAAGAAACAGGATAGTTAAGGCAATGTACCAGGTAATTTTTTTGTTTCCGGCAGCCCGTAAATAAAAAACATAGCACGTCATTGCCAGAACGTAGAATAGCCCGTACAAAATGTCCTTGCGTCCTGCAGCCCATGCTACAGATTCCACGTGCATAGGATGAAGCCCAAACAGTAAAGCAACAATAGTAGCAGCTATAATTCTACGGGTAAATACATTAACAAAGAAAAAAACGGCAATCGTACACACCACATGGGCGATAACACTGTCGAAATGGTATATCCATGGTTCCAGGCCATACTTGTGGTATTCCAATGCATAAAGCATCATGGTTATTGGGTGGTAGTTGCCCATTACCGGGTTAACGGCGCTTAAAGGGTGCAGCTTCAAGGCGAAAATATTCTTCAGCCAGTCGTCCGACATATCCTTGATCAATGGGCAATTTTTTATATAACCAAGGTCGTCCCAGTTGGTAAGCTCATTAACCGTGCATGCTTTCAGGCAGATATAAGTGAGTATGCCGATAGCGGCCGGTATAAGAATAATGGCATACTTGCTTAAAAAACTTTTTTCTCCTGCAACCGCAGGTGCTACTTTACTCCTGGTGGGTTGCGGCCGTTGTTGATGGACAGGACTTTTCGCTGGCGTGCTACCTGGATTTGTGTTTTGATTGATCTTTTTCTTTGCCATGCGGTTATTAAATTACGTTCAAAGTATTTTTACCTGGTGAAGATGTCAAAATAAATCCTACGAAGTTGGATAGTTATTTTTCTTTTATGCGAGGCGCAAAATCCGCGAATAGCAAGCTATTTAAGGGCTTTTGCAACGAAGCAGAAATGGAAAAGAACAGCCAAATTGTAGGATTTATTTTGACATCTTCACTTAGTATTATTGAAATAAAATAAGAAATGAGCAAAAATAATTGGACAACAGCAAATATTCCTGATCAAAAAGGAAAGGTGATCATTATTACAGGTGCC
>CAIMDZ010000017.1 GCA_903839875.1 uncultured Bacteroidota bacterium | reverse complement strand
GGATGTATGTGTCCCGCCCTTAGTTATCGACAGCAATTCATCCCTTTCCTGCTCCGTTAGTGTAACCTTGTACTTTTCCATAGTTTTTGCACAAAGGTACAAAAATTATGCGTCATAGTATGTGTGACATGACACTAGCCCCGACTTTAGGCCGGGGACCAAGGAGGCTCAGGTCAGGCTTTAGCCGACATTTGGCGATATAAGCGTTATTTACATGTGATCAATTTTGGCTAAAGCCTGTATTATTCTTTATTTAACCCCGGCCTAAACGGGGCTATTGGAATTATTTTTTTGAAGTGCAATCTGTCATACACCCAATCCAAGACATAGGGACAAAATGGAGCATTAATAGATTCGATTGGGGTTTTCCCGGCGCGAATTGATGATCTCACTATATCCTGGAATGTATTTTGACATTATCGCTTACTTTTGTGCCATGTCTGATATACAAAACTTCGACCCTAACTCGATAGGGCTGAAATCAAATAATATTTTCGGGTTACCATTTACCGATGAGCAGAGCCAATTGATTTTGCTGCCTGTTCCGTGGGAGGTTACCGTTTCCTATCGGTTGGGCACCGCCCGCGGACCAGAAAAAATATTCAATGCAGCCATGCAGGTTGACCTATACGATCCCGAAGTGGTGGATGGCTGGAAGAAAGGCTTTTACATGCTGCCTATTGACAGGAATATCCGCTCAAAAAGCGACTACCTGCGGCAATGTGCTGAATTGATACTTTCGAATATGGCAGACGGAGGAGATATATCTGAGAATGCGCAGTTAAGCTTAAAGCTTAAAGAAATAAATGAAGGCGGTAAGCTGCTTTACGACTGGGTTTATGAAATGACCATGAACCTTTTGAAGGAAGGAAAAAAAGTCGGACTGATAGGTGGCGATCACAGCACCCCTTTGGGATTTATAAAAGCGCTTTCAGATGTGCATGATGATTTTGGCATACTGCAGATAGATGCACATGCCGACCTGCGTATTGCCTATGAAGGATTTGCTTATTCGCATGCATCTATCATGTACAATGTGCTGCAGCAAATACCACAGGTAAAAAAACTGGTGCAGGTAGGTATCCGTGATTATTGCAACGAGGAACTGGACATGATCAATGCAAGCAATGGCCGGATTACTACCTTCTTCGACAAGGACATAAAAGAAAAACAATACGAAGGCATAACATGGAATGCAATTTGTCAGGAGATTACAGACACGCTGCCACAAAAAGTTTATATCAGCTTCGACATTGACGGCCTTGATCCGAAACTGTGCCCCGGAACAGGTACTCCTGTACCCGGTGGCTTTGAGGCAGACCAGATCTTTTACCTGTTCAACATGGTGCGCAAGTCAGGCAGGCAGATTATTGGTTTTGACCTGAATGAAGTATCAGGTGGTGACCATATAGGCGATGGCATTGACGCGATTGTTGGAGCAAGGGTGTTGTTTAAGTTATGCAATTATATGGTGGGGTAATTTTATAACAAGCCACTCAATAACGACGATTGGAAATTGCTGTAGAATAAAGATTATTCCTCCTTTATCCTCCTAGCTTTCACCTCTACTATTCCCTGGAAAAAATATACCTTTCCGCTCCCTACATTTTTGCAACGGGTACGTGTGCGGAGTTTTTCCAGTTTCTGGTACACTTCGCCGTCTTCTGTTTCGAAATACTGGTTAGTGCCTACATCGTCTACCAGCTTAAAACCGGGCTTATGATCGTCGTAGCGGTATAGTGATTTATACAAATGTGCATCTGTACAGGTACTTGCAGCCGGATTGTGTAAATAGGCATACAATGCTTTTTCTACATCAGCCGGGAAAAAACGCTTACCCATAAATGGGATCAATATGTGGCGGAATTGCGTTTTCCATTCCTTACCATGTGGCGGGGCTTTAAACTGAAAATGAACGAATGTGTACAAATGAGCCAGCTCATGAAGCAAAGTTATCAGGAAGCTGTAGGGGTTAAGGTTCGCATTTACACTAATACGGTGGTAAGGGTTGTTGGGATCGGGGTGGCGGTAATCACCCAACACACTTTTCCGCTCATGCGTAAGTGTTAAGTGAATGGTATGCGATTTAAAGAATGGCGCTACCTGCTCAAATGCCCCGTGCGGTAAAAACTGTTCTAAAAATGTAAGTGATGTTTCCTGCTTCTTCATATACGCTTAATAAAGGATTGCGTTTTAAATTTTTTCTTAAGTAGCTGCTCATTAATTGGTTTTATTTTATTGTCATTGTCCGGTTAGTGACCAAGGTTCGTTAATCATTTATTTTTTTACTGCCCTTGATAATATCCATGTCTCCATTGCTGTATAAACCACATAAATTCCGAACAGCACAAAAACAGATGCTTTGTGAATACTGGCGCGGTTTAAAAGAACATATACAAGTATTGAAACCATGCACACAATAAGTTTAAGGAAAGATGCACTGTATACACCACGTACAAATGCATTCGGCCTGTTATCAACCTGCCTGTTCACGATAACAAAAGTTATGAATGATAATATAGCCATGATGCAATTACCGCTTTCCAATGCTGCAAAATGGAATTCCGGCATCTTCATTTCGGTAACGTAAAGAGCTACACTGACCAAAACAAAAATTGTCACTATTGAAATTATAAACTGCTTCTTCATTTTTTTTGTTTACCCAATTCATTTATTAACCGCCACATTGAAAACACCAATGATCCCAAAGGAAATAAAATGGTGCATACCGGCACTTTCCATTTCAAGAGATGATCAATTTTTATTCCTGCCCAGACAGCAATGACCAGCATCACCAACCATTGCGTTGCAAGTCCTGCATATCGCATCATATTTTGTGGTTGCTTTGATGTTGTCATCGCTTATGCCAATTTTTATTCCTCATCACAAATGCCTTACTATATCCAGCCCAACGTAATTAATACCCCTAAATTATAAGAATGAAAGGCAATTTAGGAAATCTGTTTTGTTAATTTATATTTATCTTCAGGCCGGATAAATTCTTTTTTAATTATTTTTGGACAATAACCAATATATCACGCTTTTTTAGACTGTTTTTATATAATATTTTGACCGGTTTTGCGTTCTGGTATAGGGAAAAAGTGATTTGTATTGAAATTTAAGATAATATTAATATTCATATTAGTGGTTTTTGTTTTCGATAGCCTTACCTATACACATGCCGCAAGGAGAGTGGTGTATCAGGAAGTGGATGATATGCCCGACAGTACGCACAGAAAAACCAATACCGATAGTATAAGAGACGCCCGTGCACGTATTGCAGATAGTTTACAGGAAGCTCGTCAAAGTAAAACCGATAGTGCAAGAATAGCCCGCAAGAAAACGACAGACAGCCTTCAGAACGTTCGTAAACATATCGCTGACAGTTCAGCAAAGGTTCGTAAATATCATGACAGCAAACACTATAAGGATAGCGTAGCCCGTGCACGTACTACAAAGACAAAGACTTTGCAGACGGCACGGCAGATGCATATAGACTCAGTGAAGGATGCCCGAAAAGCCATAACTGATAGCCTTACTGCATCAAGAAAAACAAAAACTGACAGCATAAAAGCGGTGCAGAAACAAAGAGCCGACAACACTGCGCGAATAAAAAAATATAAAGCAAGCAAGCGCTATGCCGACAGTGTGACGATTGTCCGGCACCAGCATATGGACAGCATTAAAACAGCACAGAAGTCAATACGGGATAATCTTACAGCCCAACGAAAACATGTTCTTGACAGCGCAAAGGCATCAAGGAAACATTCGATGGATAGCGTAAAGACGGTTAGAACAAAGTCAATGGACAGTATTAAAATGGTTCGCAAAGCAAAAACCGACAGCGTTACCAAGGCAAAGAAACTAAAAGAGAACCTCGCAAAAACAAAAGAAAAAAATAAAGTAGATTCAAAAAACCTGAAGCTGGAGCTGAAAATAAAGCAAAAGCATGAGCAGTGGTCGAACAAGCAAATGCTCAAAAAACATTGGGGGCCTATAAGGAGGTTTACGCAAAATTCGTTTACCCATTACAATTATTACTACAACGCAAATAAAAAGATGGAGGAGGCGTTGCTGAATATGCAGCGGTCGCGGAAGGAAAACTACGATTCACTCATTGGGCTCTATCCCTTTGATCCGAACCGGGACTCCTCCCTGCTTTCTTCTGATATGGATACTATCATCAAGAAAATATCTGTTGGTATCCAGATACACGACCCCAGGGTAAAATGGGAGAATGACCTTTACCTGTTATTGGGAGAAGCCTATTATTACAGGGGGCAATTTGAAAATGCGGCCACGGCATTCCGTTATATAATCAGTACGGGCGAGGAAGAGAAAAAAAAGAAGGCGGGGAATGCCTACGGGAAATCGAAAGAGGGACCATCCATTCTTGAAGAAGAGAAAAAATCAAGACTGGATTTCTTAAAACATAAATCAGTACATAACGAGGCTATTCTATGGCTGGCACGTACCTACACCGAAGCACACCAGGTAGAAAATGCTGAATCAATTTTATCCCTCCTTGCGTCGGATGTGAAGCTGCCCGAAGACCTTAAAGGCCGGATGGCTATAGAAAAAGCATTTGCACATCTTACCGAAAACAGTCTGAAACCCGCGGCTGAACAACTGGATCTTGCAGTTGATGACAATAACCTGCCATATTGGCTGCGTATGCGCGCTGCATTCCTTTACGGGCAGTTGCTGCAAAACCTCGGGGATTATAAGAATGCTGCGGAAGCTTTTGAAAAAGTGCTGTCTTACTACCCTAAGATCGAAATGGATTTCTACTCCCGTAAGTATGTGGCATTTAACAAGCTGCAGGCCGGCGAAAATATTGAAGATGCCATGAGGCCCTTGAAGAAGGTGCTGAATGATGGCAAGTATGTGAATTATTACGACCAGGTATATTTTGTTTTAGGCAAATTGGCCGAGAAAGCCCATGAGAACGGCCAGGCAATAACCTATCTCACTAAAAGCACTACTACTCCTAGGGCAACTAAAAAGCAAAAGGCATTGTCTTTTGCGGCATTGGGCGATGTGTATTATGCCACCTCAGATTATTCGTCTGCTAAAAGATCTTACGACAGTGCTGCCAAGTATTCATCTGCCGCAGCTAAAGATAATACAGTGATCGCTGCTACTCAGAGAGGTAAAGGCCTTGAAGAAGTAACAGGGCCAATGAAAGTGATACACGACCAGGATAGCCTGCTGGAACTGGCTCAATTAAGTAAAAAAGAACAACAATCCATTGTGCGCCGTTATATCCGCGATCTGGAGAAAAAACGGGAGGACAGCATCTCTAATGCCGAGAATTCAGGCGTGACCGCTGTAACAGCCATGGAACCTGAACCGGACAAAGAAGCCGCAAACTGGTACTTCAGCAATTCAAACCTGATGCAACAGGGGAGTGCAGACTTTAAGAAAAAATGGGGTACCCGTCCGCTTACCGATAACTGGCGGCGTGCTGCCGGCAGCCAGTTTACCAACACCTCCGGCCCGGATGATGAACTGGCTGACGCAGGCGCTGAAACAAAAGAAAATGGTCTGCCTACAGAAGAAGGACTGCTCGCTAAAATACCGAATACGCAACAACAGAAAGACCTTGCCGTAAAAATGGAACAAAGGGCTTACTTGATGCTGGCAAAGGCTTACATGAAGCAACTGGAAGATTACAAAATGGCTAATAATACCCTCGATACACTGGATATACGTTTCCCTAATCACACGCATAAGGAAGAGGAACTCTACATGCGCTACCAGATGGCATTGAAACAGAACAAACTTGATAAAGCCAAATCATACAGCGATGCACTGCTTAGCAAATTCCCTAATTCGGAGTATGCAAACAACATGCGGCCCAGGCATAGCGAAAGTAAAGGAGATGGTACAATTGCCGGAAAAACAGTTTCCGACTATTTCGATGAAACCTACAAACTGCTGTTGCAGCACCAGTATACCGAGACCCTGATGCGCGTTAATACGTCTAAAAAGAAATTCACTAATCCTACTTACAAAAAGCGTTTTCAGGTAGTAGAGGCTATGGCATTCGCAGGTACCGGTGACTATGACCTGGCGGATACAATGATCACCAGGTTTATTAAGGCCAACCCTGCTGATACGCTGACACCATGGGCGACTACTGTGAAACAATACATTAAAGAAGTACGTAACGGCGGCAAACCATCGTGGTATAAAGAAACACCTTACTCACCCGGCGATAGCACAGTTGCTAAAAAGGATAAGCCTGCAGAAATGCCGCCGTCACCAAAAATGTCTGAACCTGCGCCTCCATCCGACATACCACCAATGTATAACTTCCGTGCTGATACATCACACTATTGCATCATTACATTACCGGGAGTTGACTCAAGAACCTCAGGTCTCAAAAAAGGGATCCGTGAACTGAACGCTGCTAAATACGCATCAGCAAACCTTGACCTGTTATTTGATCTTTATGGAATCAATGAAGGTATATTAATTATAAAGAGTTTCGCTAATGCTACAGAAGCTAAGAAATATATGAGCGACCTTCTGGCGTCAGATGCAATGAAGGGATATAATCCCGGAGAATTGCGGGTTATGCTAATCAGTTCTGTCAACTACAAAAAAATGTTCTCTGATAAAGAGTCGGCTCCTTATATTAAATTCTATAATTCCAATTACCCTTAATTACCGGTAGATATCAATACTTGCCGGAAGCGAACTGCCAGCTATGTTTGCAGGTAGTTGGTGTAATGTATCATTCAAATACCAGCTCATCCCGCTGGTGCACTGGCTTGCTTGTTTATTATGTACCGGATGAAAGGAGATGCCTTTCAGGTACCAGGTTTTATTTACTGCCGGAACTGTTATCATATAATCGGAAAAGCCATCGGCCACCAGGCTATTCTCATAAAGCTGCAATGTATCCGGACCTGGCAAGAGCGCATTCGAATAAACCTTTGAATCAGTGAGATGATCGTACTTGCCATCGTTGATATATTCCTTTATGATCACCGCTTTTAACCGGGAACTATCAAAATTCAGGAATGATATTTCCGGGATGGGATTGCTGCATAAGTGGCCAATGCCACAACTGCATTTTACTAACAGGAGGCTACCCCCAAGGATGAGCAAACATAGTGATATATAACTTTTCATTGAACTGATATTTAATTGAAAAACACAATTTACCTGCGACAATATCCATGCCAGATTTTATAAAAAAAACGCCCCGATCGGGGCGTTTCAAATATTCGCGAACTTTAGACATTCGACTAAATACTTTCGACTAGTTATAATTTACAGTTACCGGCACACCAGTTGCATTGGTGTAAGTACCTGAAGCCTGAGCTGCTGCTACGTTAAGGGTAGCGCCTACAGTAAGTGTCTGTGTACCACCGGTGCTTAAAGTACCTGTTGCAGATGGTGAGCTGGTGAAGGCATTCACAGTCATGGTGTGTGAGCTACCGTCGGCGATGCTGCATGAAGATGGCAAAGTGATAGCGTAAGTGTAGCTTGCCTGACCTGATACAGTGAAGGTAGCAGCGGTAACGGTACCGGTTGTTGCTGGCAATGTAACACCACCTGCACCACCTGTAGTACGTGTGCTGGCCGGAGCAAGAACTGCAGTACCTGCTATTGTAGCAGAAACGGCTACGTTACCGAAGTTCATATCTACTGTCTTAACGATAGAGATAGGAGTGATGATGTTTGCAGAAGCCGATGCTGTTG
>CAIMDZ010000016.1 GCA_903839875.1 uncultured Bacteroidota bacterium | reverse complement strand
GTTTGTGGTAACGGCATAATTGCCGGGAGTTGATACCGGAGCCGGTGCTTCAACAGTATAACTGCTGGTAAACCCGGTATTGCCTGCGGCGAAATCACCATTGGTGACAAAATTTGTCGGCAAAATTGATTGAACGGTAAGATCATACCAGCCTGCAACCGCACCTGTAAGTGTAGGGTTCAATACGGTTGAACTGGATAATCCGGTTGCAGGTGTCCATGTATAACTCAGCACGGAATCCGGGCCGCTCAATGTAGCGGGCAAAGCAATCGGCACGCCGGAACAGGCCACCAGCGAATCCGGCATGGTAAGGGTATTGCATACGGTGTCCGGAATCATTAAGTCGCCGCAAATAGCAACTATGTTGTAGTGCGTTGTAGTGGTATCCACCGTTGTATAGGCCGGTGTAAAACTGAAAAGATTTATAACCGGAGTGGGTTCGGTAAACGTAGGTGTTGTGATACTGACAATATCGTGTACCGTATCGCAGGTGTGGTTGGCGCTGGCAAGGTTTGTGCTTGTATTTACGAAATATATATCGTTATTACCAAATCCCAGGGTAATGTTGGTTGACCCCACCAGGTAAAGCATTCCTGAAATATATTGCATGTCAAGAATAGCATGCTGCCCCACGGCAGACGAACTAAATTTAACCGGTGTGTTCGCTGTGCTGGCCGAAATTGATGTTATTTCAGTTACTACACTGTTCACAGTTACAGCCGGGGTCCAGATCGTGGCATCAATGGTTGATGTATTAGTGGGAGATTGTGCAAAAAAAACATGATCAGGACTCAATACAGCCATACCCCAATTATTCCCGTATGTCGCCCCGCTGTTTTGTATCGCCCTAATCTGCATGCCGCTCCCGTCCGCCGCATTCATTGTAGCAACATAATTCCCCTCTCCGCTTGTTAAACTGTAATTGTGCACACACCCGCCACCCATAACCAGCGTTGAGCCCTGCAACACTATCTTGGAAATAAAATTGTCCTGTAACGTTCCATAAACGTAGAAGTCAAAATGTTTCTCCCAATTCACAACGCCAGATGTCGCTCCGGGCGTATAACTGAGCACACGCCCATCTTTATAATCTCCCACAAATTCTCCGCAAATATATACACTGTTACCCGCCGCAGAAGTGCAGACCGACGCGAAATCATCGCCACTGGCTATATCATAAACCTCATTGTAGATCATCGTTCCTGTACTTGTGAAAACTGAAATCATACTGGCGGCACCTGATGGAGTACCATTATAGTTACCTACTGCCACAATCCTGCCGGTTCCATCGGTTAGTTCAGTGACACCTTGAAATAACTCTCCTCCGGCTGTTGCTGGTGTAGCGCGGAAACAGTTTTGCCACATAAGAGCACCGGTAGCCGAATTAAACTTAAGAATTGCGGCAGTCATATCCGAATACAAAGCTCCGGTCCCTTTTACCGTACCCACAACAATAATATTGTTGTCTGCAGTGATGATCATATCCCTCACAATGTTGTTGGTACCTGGTGTGCCAAAACTCTTCTGCCATGCTATAACCCCGGTTTTTGTAACCTTCATTATTATACCCTGCGCATGCAGTGCTGTCCCCCCAATGATATCGTATGAATAACCGGCAATTATGGTAGAGGTGTCACTGGCCATGTAACATATCTTGGTTGCCATCTCATTGTTTGGTCCACCAATACAAAACTGTGTCATCTGCGCTTTGGCGCTATCTGTACTTACAAGGAGAATAAGTAAAATAAGGCAGGGTATATTTTTAACATTGATCATAATTAGTAGGTATAAAAATCTATAAATTTATCCGTTTAATAGTTTGAAAAATTTTACTGTCAGAATAAAATATTTATATAATTCATTGGCTAATCCTTTCTTGACATTTTCACTATCACATTTCCAGGTTCTTAAAACGGCGGCGTGAATTAGTTACTGCTTCCAATTGATAAAAATACACCTCGAATTGCTGTGGCACACCTTAATACTTTCTGTTCAATACTTCATCAATTTTCACTTTTTTCATTTACTGCTGTAAGTTTACATAAAATATCTAATTCAAAGATACAGATTTTAAGTTATTAGAATGTTTATCTGCTCCAATGTGTTCGAAATTTATTATGCAGATTAATTTGATAATCTTATTTTTATAAAGTAATTTACCATTTCAAAATATCTATATGACAAATAATTTTTTTAATACCCGGATATTTTCATTGTGCGCCATTTTACTATTATCCGCTTCATTTCCGGCATATGCACAAATAATTAAAACTATTGCAGGGATTGGCACTACTGGGTTTTCAGGTGATGGAAGTGCAGCTACTGCTGCTCAACTTAACCAGCCCAGGGATATTGTACTTGATACAGCCGGCAATTTATTTATTAATGATGACTGGAATAGTTGTATCAGGAAAGTAGGTCCTGCAGGTATTATTACCACCATAGCCGGAACAGCACCTACTGCAGGATATAGCGGAGATGGCGGACCTGCTACTG
>CAIMDZ010000015.1 GCA_903839875.1 uncultured Bacteroidota bacterium | reverse complement strand
GTTTGTGGTAACGGCATAATTGCCGGGAGTTGATACCGGAGCCGGTGCTTCAACAGTATAACTGCTGGTAAACCCGGTATTGCCTGCGGCGAAATCACCATTGGTGACAAAATTTGTCGGCAAAATTGATTGAACGGTAAGGTGATACCAACCGGCAACCGCACCTGTAAGTGTAGGGTTCAATACGGTTGAACTGGATAATCCTGTCGCAGGCGTCCATGTATAACTCAGCACGGAATCCGGGCCGCTCAATGTAGCGGGCAAAGCAATCGGCACGCCGGAACAGGCCACCAGAGAGTCGGGCATGGTTAGGGTATTGCAGATGGTATCTCCAAGAATTATATCCCCGCAAATCGAAAGAATATTCAGGTGAGTAGTGCCAGTATCCACTGTATTATACGCAGGGGCAAAGCTGAAATTAGTAAAAGTAATGGACGGTACAGTATAGGTTGGTGTTGTGATACTGACTATGTCATGTACGGTATCGCAGGTATGATTTGAACTGGCCAGATCGGTACCTGCATTTACAAAGTATATATCGTTATTACCAAACCCCAGAGAAACATTGGTAGCCCCGGCCATAAACAACGCCCCTGCGCCATATTGCATATCCAAAATAGAATGCTGGCCCACAGCAGACGAAACGAATTTTACAGGGGCATTTGCGGTGCTCCCTGTAAATGATGTTATTTCAGTTACAACGCTGTTGGTTGTAGCTCCCGGCGTCCAGAGGGTAGCATCATAATAGGTTGAACTGGGAGATTGTACAAAAAACAGATGATCAGGCGACAGTACAGCCATGCCAAAATTATTGCCATATGCCGCCCCGCTATTTTGTATCCCGCGAATATCCAGGCCGCTCCCGTCAGCGGCATTCAGGGTAGCAACATAATTCCCTTCACCGCTTGTAGTGCTGTAATTATGCAGGCACCCGCCTGCAATAACAAGTTTTGTTCCGGAAAGAAAAACTTTCGAAATGAAATTGTCCTGTAAACTCCCGTAAAGATAAAAATCAAAATATTGCGACCAGTTGATTGTACCTGCCGTTGCACCAGGTGTATAGCTGACCACCATTCCATCTTTAAAATCTCCCACAAATTCTCCGACAATATATACACTGTTACCGGCTGCGGAGGTAGTAATTGCCTGGTATGCATCTCCGCTGGCAGCATCAAATACTTCATTATAAATTAATGCCCCCGTGCCCTGGAATACACATATCATACTACCGGCCCCTGCTCCGGTAAAATTATGTGCGCCAATAGCTACTAATCTCCCGGTGCCATCTCTCAATTCAGTGACGCCGAAAAACAACTCACCGCCTGTTGTTGTTGCCGCATCACGGAAACAATTTTGCCACATCAGGTTGCCATTGGTTGAATTATATTTAAGAATTGCCGCAGTGTTGTCGGCATACATATTCCCATTGCCACCTACGGTACCCACCACAACAATATTGTTATCCTGGGTAATGATCATATCCTGAACAAAATTGTTCTTACCGGTAATACCAAAACTCTTCTGCCAGGCAATTACTCCTGCTTTTGTCACTTTCATGATAATGCCATGGCAGTTCGTCGCTGCCCCGGCAACAATATCATAAGTATATCCGGCAATTATGGATGAGGTGTCACTAGGTAAATAACATATCTTGGTTGCCATTTCATTACCTGGGCTACCTATACAAAATTGGGTCATCTGCGCTTTGGCCCAGTTGGTACTTACCAGTAGAAAAACAAAAATCAATAAAATTCTTTTCATATTCACTTTATCAGGTAATAAAAAAATCCTATACAAATATATAAAACTTATGCAAAAGCACCTCTAATTTAACACTTGTAATCACTTAACCAAACATCAAGATATACTAACAAATTGCCTCATTGGCATATCCAGCCACCAAAAACCTTATTCATAATGACTACCCCACAAAATACCAATTTTAAAGACACATAGTAATTAATATAAGGTTGGTAAAAAGTACAGATTTATTAAAATGTAAACGGTGCTTTGGCTGTAGCCTTAAATTCTTCCCAAACATCCGCAACAATATCTCCGGCATGTTTTATTTCTATAATAATGCTGCTTACCTGCCCTATCTCCAATTCGCCTTCTTCCAGGTTTCCTTCAAACATCCCATTTTTTGCACGTGCCCGTCCCAAAAGCTGCTGCATATGTTCAATCGAAGCACAATTATTTTCCGCCTCCTGCACCTGCTCATAAAATTTATTCTTAATAAGCCTGACCGGTGTAAGCTGTTTCAGGGTAACAATGGTATCGCCTTCGTTCGCTTTTATCACCGCTTCTTTAAATGCCATATGACTCGATGCCTCATGACTGGCTACAAACCGGCTGCCCATTTGCACCCCTTCAGCCCCTAGCACCATCATTGCATACATCGCACGACCTGTTCCAATACCCCCTGCCGCCAGCAACGGTATCTTTATAGCCTGCCGGGCAGCCGGTATCAGGCAAAGTGTGGTAGTTTCTTCCCTGCCATTGTGCCCTCCGGCTTCAAACCCCTCCGCAACCACCGCATCACAGCCCGCATCCTCACATTTCTTCGCAAACTTCGCGCTCGAAACCACATGAGTTACTATTATCCCATGCTCCTTCAGCTTGCCAGTCCACGTTTTCGGATTACCTGCTGAGGTAAAAACGATTGGCACCTTCTCAGCAATAATGTGAGCTATATGCTCATCTATCTGCGGATAAAGCATGGGCAGATTCACCGCAAAAGGCTTATCAGTAGCCTGCTTGCACTTTCTGATATGCTCCAGCAGTACATCCGGATACATACTCCCTGCTCCTATAATGCCTAGCCCACCTGCATTGCTCACCGCCGAAGCCAACCTCCAACCCGAAGCCCACAGCATCCCTGCCTGGATAATAGGATACCTGATTCCATAAAGTTTAGTAACCCTGTTCTCAAAACCGTCTTGTGTAAATTTTCCTTCAAAAAGCATTAAACCAATTTTAAACTAAAAAACTACAAAGTAATAAAACAGTGGAGAGATTTTCACTACAATCGCATACATTTATATAGCTTATGAAGAGAAATAAACTCAAGGGAACTAAAGCAATGCTGGAACACGATCTTTTGAAGAAGGCATTGTTAAAAAAGAAAAATCAGGCGATAATTAAGTATTTGTAATAAACATCCTGACGGAGCAAATGAATTTACAATCAACATGTTCCTTCGCAATGCTCATTGTCTGCTCGATTGTGACCGATGGTGTAAAAGGGCAGGCAATTGACAGCGGGCTTGTGCGCGAATTCTCGGCAGCATCCTGGCGTGGCGGCAGTCATCGGATAGATAGATACTCCTTTAGCGGATGCCGGATAGATGAAGGCTATGTAAAACGGTGGCACAAGGGAGAGAAGGTCATGTCTTTTAACGGAGTTTCACATAAGTTACCTAACGGTGTGGACGTAAAACCCGGCTTCAGCTTTCGCGTTCTTGATGCCGGGGAAAGTTACGCGTTTAATCCGTTCGAGCCATTTTTTGGCAAAAATCAAAACGTTGTGTTTGCAAAGGGTAAGATAAGGAGGTACAACCGTAACCGGCACTTTGTAGAATATACCTATAAAGTTAAAACGACATCAGGCACGCAAAAATTCAGGTGCCGGCAGCCAACGGACCCCAGGATAGATTATGAGCACCTAAAGAGAAAACGCTACACGGTATTTTGCAGGTATGAGGAAGTAGATGTCTCTATAATTGACATCAACCATCCTCTTACCAACGAGCAACAATGATTAACGAAAACAGAACAGTCTTCTTTTGAAAACCTGCTAAGGCTGTCCGAAAAAGAATCACATTCCACAAACCTAAAATCGCTCAATCAAAGCCCTTAATGTCCTCGCCGGGTCTCTGCCCTTCAGCAGGACTCGGCGATACTCGCGCATTGTCTAACTGAAGATAAAATATTTGATAGCTTTTCCCAAAATACTATTGTTATTGCCACCCACCTTTTTAGATTTAACTTTGTCAAAATCGAAAAAGCCATTAACTTTAAAAAAATATAGGTATGCAAACGCTGATCGTAGAGATTGAATCGTCCTCAAAAGCCAAAGAGCTTTCCTCAATGCTTTCTTCAATGAATTTTGTAAAAAATGTTACCTCTGTAAAAAAGAAAAAGGAGATGATATCTGCACTACAGGATCATGAAGAAATTAAAAAGTCAATAGTGGAAAAGAAAAATAAAGCTATTGCCAAATATTTATTATGAAAGTTCAAAAAAAATATCTGCTTCTTCTACTACTCGCATTCATGACGATCATTGTATCATGCAAACAAAATAAAAGTAGTTATTTCTGGGTAAGTATACCCTCAAAAGGTTCAGATAAAGATACCTGCTATTTTCAGCAGGAAACAACTATACGAAATGATAGCTTCATTCTGGATTGCAATACAGGAAATGCTTTTTCTATGCGTTTCATTTTCGACTTAAAAGACAAACATAAAGTATACTATCATTGCCGGGCTTACAGCTTTGCCAATTCTAAGACCATTTTTGAATTTATCGCAGACACAACTGTTACTGTTAATGGACACAATTTCACGATAAAAAAGTACTACTTGGACCAGGAACACACATACGACGCAGCCGAGTATTATTATTGGGTCCGGGAAATAGGAATAGTATATTTTAGTTCTTTGGCTTGGGGTACTAGCGAAAGACTATACACAAATAATAAACAGGTGGACGATCGTATTGCAATCATAATTGAGGCAATTCAAAACTGGGAACCAAAAAGATTGAAACAATTAGACTAATTCACACTCATTGCTTCCCATACTTATTCTGAAATTCCTCCAAAGTAAAAGTTACTCCCTTCCCCTCCTCCAACTCACGCATAGATCGCTCCAGATGCTCCCTGTTAGCTGGTGATGCCAACAAATATTCCGTCTCATCCATAGCTTCAGAAACAGTGATCTCTATTGTCTTATCTTTAAAAGCATGTCTGATCGAGTCCAAAACCTCAACAGTCAATTCGTCAACATGCAATTGATACCGTGCAAACATATTTACAAAGTAAACGAAATTTTTCAACTCCCGATGTTCCCGATAAGCCCACATTCCATCACATCACCCAAATCTAAAATCGCCCAATCAAAGCCCTCCCGACGAAAGTCAGAACCACAGCCAAATGCGTGGTCCCCCTTCAGGGGTTCAGGGGTTTTTTATGCTTCTATAATTATTTATAATAAGGCTATAATTGCAAAAGCATACAAAGCCATTATCTTTGTACCCGATGAAATTATTAATGCAATACCTCAGCCGCTACAAGCTGATGATCTTTTTGGCTTTAGTACTGGCAGCTATCAACCAGAGCTTTTCATTATTTAACCCGATTGTCTCCGGTAAAATACTGGATCAGTTCGTCAACCACCCGCTTACAGTTGACAAAGAAGGTCTGATTCCACGCGGCATGTCCACCTATCTCTCCCAGGCACTCGTGCTTATCGGAGCAATTATGGGCTTTGCTATGGTATCCCGTATAGCCAAAAATTTCCAGGATTATGTGGTAAATGTGGTCATCCAGAAATATGGCGCGCGTCTTTATACCGATGGCCTTCGTCACGCCCTCCGCCTCCCCTACCAGGAATTTGAAGACCAGAGCAGCGGCCAAACATTATCCGTTCTCCAAAAAGTGCGCACCGACTGCGAAAAGTTTATCAACTCCTTTTTCAATGTCCTGCTGCCCACTTTCATAGGCATTGTTTTCGTTATTATTTATACTGTTCCGATCAGTCCCAACTTACCGCTTATTTACCTGGGTGGCGGCCTTGTACTGGGCGTGCTCACAAGCGTACTCAGTAAAAAGATCAAGACCGTTCAAAAAAACATCGTTCGCGAAACCAACGCACTTGCGGGTTCCACCACTGAATCACTTCGCAATATAGAGCTGGTAAAAAGCCTCGGACTCACCTCCCAGGAGATACTAAGGCTGAATGCCACAACCATCAAAATTCTGAAACTCGAGCTGCGCAAAGTGCGCAGCATCCGCACCATATCTTTTATACAGGGCACATTCGTCAACTTCCTGCAGCAGGTAGTCATAATGAGCCTGTTGTTCTTTATTTACAGGGGCGCCATCTCACCGGGCCAGTATTTATCGCTTACCTTCTTCTCCTTCTTTATCCTGCAACCCATGCAGGAAATTGGCAACGTCATCCTCTCCTATCGTGAAGCGGAAGCATCCTTGCACAACATGCAGGAACTCCTGAAAAAACCGGTGGAATACACGCCGGCAAAACCGGAAGCTATCAACGGTATCGAAAATGTAACTTTCAAAAACGTAACCTTTCAGCACAATTCCGCCTCCCTCCCCGCGCTCAATGGCATTTCATTTGAGGTGAAGCTAGGCGAAACAATTGCTTTCGTAGGGCCATCCGGCAGCGGCAAGACAACACTGGTAAAATTACTGGTGGGCCTCTACCACCCTAAAAGCGGCCATGTTTATTACAATGGTCATGACGAGGCAAATATTGATTATGAAGAACTGCGACGACAGATGGGTCTCGTAACCCAGGACCCGCAGTTATTCTCAGGCACAATTAAAGAAAATCTCCTGTTTGTAAACCCCAACGCTACAGATGACGATATCAGATCAGTGATGAAGAAAGCCGCCTGCGACAACCTTATTACCCGTGCTGAAAAAGGACTTGACACTATCATAGGTGAAGGCGGCCTGAAACTATCAGGCGGCGAACGCCAACGTTTATCCATAGCCCGTGCATTACTCCGTCAACCTCGCCTGATGATCTTCGATGAGGCCACCTCGGCACTCGACTCACTGACTGAGGAAGAAATATCGCATACCATCCGCAGCATCACATCACAGCGCCAGCATATCACCATTATGATCGCTCACCGCCTCTCCACCATCATGCATGCCGACCGCATTTTTGTACTGGAACAAGGCCAGGTGATCGAGACGGGCAGCCATGAAAGCCTGCTCAATGAAAAAGGCCTCTACTACGCCATGTGGCGCCAGCAGATAGGAGAAAGAAAAGACGTGCCCGGCAGAATGAAAACAATGGCGAATTGAATGGGTTCAGGGGTTTTCACTTAAACAACTCCTCCTTACTCTTCGGCCGCTGGTCTATCAGCCATTTAAACCTGCTCAGCTTTGCATTTTCCAGGTCAGCTTTTTCCAATGGCATCAGTGTGGTATGTGGTTCCTTTTCCAGCTTTATGTTGGTTACATTCTGGTCCACAAACAGTATCCGCATCAGCACACTGGTCGAATTGTTCAGTCCCATGTATTGTCCCTTTTCATCAGTAGGATAATAGATGCATTCTGCATTTGGCATTACTACTATTCTGGTTACCTTGTTATTGACAAAATAGGCCGTGAGTGTCTTTCCCTGCACCTGGTTAAACAGTTTAGCTTTCGCCGGTCCCGACCGCGAAACCATGAATGAATTATTCGGCACATACAACCTTTTCATCTGGCTGCTGTCCAGTTGCATCAGAATGGTATCACCGGTTATCTGGCTGTTGTGCGCCCATGCTATCGGGTTATACATCATCCTTATCATGCTGTCACTGCGTGTATAGCTCACACTGTCGCACTTGCCCTGCAGCGAATCGGAAAACAGGAGCACATGATGATACCCTATAAAATACAAGGGTGCGGTTGTATCAGCCGCTGCGGTGTCAGTAACAATCGCCGGCGCTGCTACTGTTGTTTTTTTACCTTTCTTTTTCTTCACATCCTTTTCATCCTTTACATTCTTTTCCTCTCCCGGCGCAGCTTTCGTCACCCAGTTCAATGTGTCTTTCTTCGGCACTGGTTTAATTCCCGGCTTCACCGTCTTGCCCAAACTATCTTTTACCAGTCCCGGGGGTGTTTTCATTTCCGGGTTGGTTAAAGTATCACCCGGCATCAAAGAATTCGGATTCTTGAATTTCGACTTCACCATGGGCGCTGAGTAAAACGTATCTGCCCGCATATACAGTGTATCTTTCCCGTTTGCCTGTATCAATACCGGCTTTATCGTGGCAATGGTGCGTCTTTGTTTTTGCCAGTATTCCACATATCCGCACTTCATGGTCGAATGATGCCCCGTGTCTATTGAAATAACGTTCCCTATCGCCACGCCATGGCCGGTTAGTTTGCTATAGTTGAGCGTATCACCTTCTATATATTGCCCGTCATTCCATATTGCCGAACGACCCTTAAAATCAGCTATACCGTACTTGCCGTCATAGGTTCCCCTGCTGGTTTTCAGCAGTCCCTGCCCGCTGCCCCATATCACCTCCGACATGGCAAAAAATTGCGTCACCTTGGTTTCTGTATTATAAAGCAGGTCTTCACTCTTAATCTTGTATTGAGGATCGGTAATGTACACATTACCTTTGAACCGCGCATTCTTTTCATTTACATTATACACCCCTGTCCGGCTGGTTACCGTGGTGGAATCATTGTGCAGGGTACCCCAGTGATCATATACCGCTACTTTGTTTGCCAGGTCGTAGGTCAGCTCTTCACATACAAGATTGTTTTTGCCATCCGTCAGCGCCACATTACCCCGCATCAGTGCATGTTTCTCTTTCGATGTGTATTTCAGGTAATCGCTTGTGCCCTTTGTTCCGCCTGACTGCGCTATTTTCACATTACCGAAGGCCTCAAAGTTTTTGGTGTCCTCATTCTCGTATGCGCTGTCGCAATAGAGTGTATCCGTTCCCTGCCGCAGTATCACATCTCCTATAAATTTTGTGAACTTACCCGAGTCAGTCTCCATGTGTATCATGTTCCTGGTGTTATCAACATGTATACTTACCTTATCAGTTGTATCCTTCGTCTGCCCCTTTGCCGCTACTCCATGCATACATATGAGTATTGCAAAAACAAACTTCCATACCCTGCCCGCAACACCACCGCATCGAAGCATGAATTCATTACAGGTACTTGCTGATTTTGTCGCTGACATTAATCTTTCCGCTTTCCACCAATAAGGTTAACATTTATATACTTACTGGGGTGTGCCTTAATATCGGCCATCAGCGCGTTAAGCGTGCCAAGTGAGGCGTTCAGATTCGTATACAGGTCCTTATTATTTATCAGCAGCCCCAGCGACCCATCGCTCTTGTTTACCTTTGCCACAACCGAGTTGAGCCCTGCCACTGCTTCCTGCAGATCAGTCACAGCCTTCCCTATTGGCGCTTTTTCAAGGGTTCGGGTGAAACTATTCACATGCGACAGCAACTGCGTTATCGTATCATTGCTCTTCGCAAGATTACCCGTAAAGCTGCTGGCATTATGTAATATAGCGGCTATCTCAGTTCCTTCATTTTTTAACGATCCCGTTAGTACAGCCAGGTTGTCCGCAGTCACTTTTATGCTCTTCAGCGCGTCTGTTATCGTTTGCTGATTTTCTTTACCTACGATCTGGTTCACAAAAACAAGTGTCGAATCAAATGATTTGATAGTAGCCTTAAGCTCTCTCAGCCTCGGCGTAAGTTCTGCCGTTACATTATCTACCATCCCTCCCGGCTTGTTTGCACTTAGCTCTGAACCTGTTGGCATAGAACCTGGTCCTTTACCCGGTTCAAGGCTGATGTTTTTTGTACCCAACAGGTCTGTAGATACGAGGTTGGCAATTGTTCCAACAGGTATATCAATTTTCTTTTGAATAGTGAACGTTACCTTCACCCCCTTGGTATCCAATATTTCCATTTCCGTCACATGCCCCACATTCATGCCTCTTATCATTACAACGGCAGAGGGTTGCAGGCCATCCACATTCTGATAAAAGCAATAGTATTCCTTATTGTTTGAAAAAACGTTAGTATTTTTCAGGAAGTTAAACCCAATAAAGAACATCAGGATTGCTAACGTAACCAATATGCCTATCCTTACTTCCCTGGAAATTTTCATAAGCTTATTTCGAATGTCCGCAAAAATAACAAAAAAGACTATGCCATATAGCTAATTCTGTCATAATTTATGAATAAACAACCCAAAAAGTACACCCACTTGCCATTTGTGCTTTATTGTCCGGGCAATTTTACGATCGCAGTACTTCAGCCACAGTACCCTCGCCACCGGCTACGCAGAAACATGCCTTAGCTGTAGCTACGGCAGTTGAAAAAAGCGGAGTCGGCTGGGACTTAAAAGGTAAAAATTTCTGCGACATAGCGGGGTTATTACTTTTTGATGATCAAATGCATTGATTACCAGTTAATTGACTAATAATAAAATGTAAAAAGGTAATAATTTACTTCCAAAAAAGGTAAAAAAAAGGTAAAAAAAAGCACTGTTGTCCGAGAAAATTATTGAAAATAAACTCCCACTGGTCGCAGCGTCTCGCTGCGTCCTCCCTTACCGAAGCCGCCTGTCCCGCAAACCGCGGTGGTCTGCTTCAGAATCGCATACAAGCCAGCCCTATCAGTCTCCCAATGGTTTCCTTTTCTTTATTCAGGCACTCCAACTGAAATAAAACATGTCCCGCTCCCCGCTCTCTTTCTCCGCTCTCATTTTCCCAGCGCTATCCCCACTCCATTCCCCTGCAGCTGCAACCCCGCCCTGGCGATAAACCCCGGCGCCACCCATTCATTCAGCACATACCCCGCCAGCGCCAGTCCGCCGGCCACGCAAAACATAGGTGTGTAGTTAGATTTAGGGTTCATGGTGCGGTTCATTTCTATCAGGTTGCCAAATGCCAGCACAGCGCCACCCGCCTCCAGCATATTCCCCATAGTATGTACCTGCCGGTATTTGCACAGCATATTCCCTGCCTGCAGTACCTGTCCGTAGCGCACCACAGAGTCGGTAACGCCATCGGTAGTACAAACAAAAGCCACAGATGTTGCCCCCGGCACAGGCACACCGTTTATTTCCCAGTGGTAGGCAGGAGCCTGAGCAAAACTGTGAAGTACGGGCATGAAAAGGACCATAAAGAAAAATAAGTTTTTCATTTTAGCTGGTTTTTAAACTGTGAAGAAATAAAACCGGGCAAACAAACAATTGCCCTATGAGCCGACAGTAATCCGGGTGGCCATCAACGTTGTGTCTTGCTCTTAACTATATAGACGTAGTAACAAACAGAAATCTTTGCTTTTAGAAAAGATTTATTTTCAGGTCAGGATTGTTTCGAATAAAAAAAACCGGGAATAATCCCGGTTTTAAAATAGTTTTTTTGCGAAAGCAAATCCTGCGTAACTCACTCCCAACTCTCCTCCTTTTTCCAAGGAGGAGTACCCGCAGGGGGAGGTGGTTAGGAGCGGAACGACTGTTTTCGGCGACGGCCGCAAAACAGCCAGGGGTGGTCCATTCGCGCCAACATAACATCTCCCGGAACAAAGTCCCGATCTTCTATCGGGAGGGCCGGGGTTTCCTGCGCCACACCGCTCTCCACTCTCTTTCTCCGCTCTCACCTGCGCCACACCTTCCTCTCCTTCGGAGAGGGCCGGGGTGAGGCCCCTACCTTATCAGCGTCACATCTCCCTTATAAACAACCTGCTGGTGGTTCTCTCTTTCTACTGTTATAAGATAACCATACACCCCAAGGTCCTGCGGCACGCCATTAAATGTGCCATCCCAGCCCTTGTTATTATCATTTGTCTTACATACAACCTGTCCCCACCGGTTGAAAATCCGCATTTCCACAAGCTTGCCGTATTGCAGGTTCACCACCTGGAAGATATCATTCTTCCCGTCGCCATCAGGCGTAAATGCCGAAGGAATAAGCTCCTTCGTAGTCAACACATCAATAGTCACCTGTGCCGAATCCTTACAACCCGAATGCAGGTATCCGAATACCGTATACGTTGTCTTCTCAAATGGTGTAGCAACCGGGGTGTTAATATTATTATCATTCAATGTCCCGTCATTTGGTTGCCAGTAATAGATCCATGCACCCTGCACGCCAAGCTGTATGCTCTTGCCATACCATATCGCCTGGTCCACGGTTATATCATGCAGGAAATGTGTTGGCGGCATAGTATATAATTTCACCGGCTTTATGGTAGAATCAGGGAAGCACACATTATTGGATCCGTACAGTTTCACATAATAGATGGTAGTATCCGCTACTGGATTGTATAAATGCGATGGATTTATCGCCGTGTCCGTTGTACCATCATGGAAAGTCCACAGATAATGGGTAGCATTCAGCGAATGGTTTACCAGCGACACAGAATCAAAATTACATCCGGGGAACACCAGCACATCAAAACCGGTAATTACATTTTCATCTACAATTACGTCAATGGAGTCCATCGGGCTCATACAGCCATTCACTGTCTGGCTCACATAATACCAGGTAGTGCCCGGACCGGAAGTTGAGGGCACCGGGTCAACAGTTGATCCTGCACCACCTGCCGGCGCCGTATACCACAGCAGGTTTGTACCGGTTGCGATTAACGCGGCGGCCGGAACACTGATACAATATTTTACAGGTGATACCACTACAGGCGGCGCCGGAACCGGTACAACCGTAACTGCTTCTGTAACAAAATTGCTGCAATTATTCGCATCAGTACCCGTAATCGTATAAGTGGTTGACGAACCAGGCCCTGCTATGACTGCAGACCCAGTTGTTGTGCTCAGGCCTGCTCCCGGCGACCATACATAATTCAATGCTCCGGTTGCAGTAATCGTTGTATCACTACCCGCACATATTTGCAGGGGGTTAGGAGTAATGGTTATTACAGGCAGCGGATTAATAGTTACCGTTACCATTGCGGTATTGATACAGCCGAATGTACTTGTTACCGTTACCGTATAGGTAGTGGTAACAACCGGTGTTGCCACAGGTGCGCTGCATGTTCCGCATGACAAGCCTGTTGATGGCGTCCAGCTATAACTTCCGCCACCTGCAGCCGTCATGGCATAGTAATCTCCTATACATTTTGCAGCACCGGGACTTAGCGTTATAACCGGCAACGGATTAACATACACAGTCATGGTATCCCACCCCACACAGCCCGCCGGTGATATTCCGGTTACTGTATAAACGGTGGTCACAGCAGGTGTGGCAACCGGACTGGTGCAGACGGAGCAGGAGAGCCCTGTTCCCGGCGACCAGGCATAGCTTGCTCCGCCTGTGGCCGTAAGCGTTGTACTCTGACCAATACAGATACTCACCGAAGGCCCTGCATTGATCACAGGCAACGGATTAACTATAACCCGCACAGTATCTTTATTGCTGCATCCGCTGATATCTGTACCTGTTACGGTATATATAGTTGTTACCGCAGGTGATGCTACCGGGCTTGTACAACTAGAGCACGAAAGGCCCGGGCTTGCTGTCCAGATATAGGAGACCCCTCCGGCAGGTGTAAGCGTAGTACTCGCTCCATTGCATATAGAAACTGTTGGTCCCGCGTCTATTACAGGCAGTGGCTTTACAATAACACTTACCGTATCTTTATTCTTACAGCCAAATGCATCTGTTCCTGTTACTGTATAAACTATTGTACTACCCGGACTTGCCACAGGATTGGTACATGGTGTACAACTTAATCCTGTACCCGGCGACCACAGGTAGCTTACACCGCCTGCAGGTGATAAGGTGGTTGATGACCCTGCGCAGATACTTACTGCCGGGCCTGCATCTATCATAGGTAAAGTATGAACTATTACCCTCATTGTATCCCAATTCCGGCAGCCGTAAGCGTCTGTTCCTGTTACGGTGTAGACTGTAGTTACCAATGGTGTAGCTACGGGGTTGGCGCAGTAGGTACACGACAATCCGGTCCCCGGTCCCCATACATAAGCCAGTCCGCCTGACGGCACCAGCGTGGTACTGCTTCCTGTGCAGATATTAACGTCTGGCCCGGCATTAATTACAGGCAACAGATATACAGTAAGTACAACCGTTGTTGCATTTACACAACCGTTGGCATCAGTACCTGTTACTGTATAAGTGGTGGTGGTGGCAGGCGATGCAGTTGTGCTGGTACAGGTAGTGCAGGAGAGTCCTGTTCCGGGGCTCCATATATAACTGCTGCCTCCGGTAGCGGTTAATGTAGTTGCAAGTCCATTACATATCGCAGTAACAGGCCCTGCCCCAATCGCTGGCAACGGATTTACCGTTACACTCACTGTATCCGTATTCCGGCAACCGTTAATATCTGTTCCTGCAACTGTATATATTGTTGTGGTCCCCGGGCTGGCCACCGGGCTCGTACACGAAGTACAAGACAACCCGGTCCCCGGTGTCCATACATAACTAACTCCACCTGTCGCTGTAAGTGTGGTTGCTGACCCAACACATATATGTGTATGCGGTCCGGCATCTATTACAGGCAATGGTCTTACTGTAACTCTTACGGTGTCTGTACCGTGGCATCCGAATGCATCCGTTCCCGTCACAGTATACAATGTTGTGGTTGCAGGGCTCGCAACCGGGCCGGTGCATGATGTGCAGCTAAGTCCGGTACCGGTCGCCCATACATAACTTACTCCGCCTGTTGGCGTAAGTACAGTACCTGATCCGGGGCATATACTCACATTCGGCCCTGCATTAATGACGGGCGAGCTATAAACAGTTATCCGTATAGTATCCTTGTTTTTGCAACCGTTGGCATCAGTGCCGGTAACTGTATATACTGTTGTTACAGTCGGCGATGCAGTGGTACCCGTACATGCTGTACACGACAATCCCGTTCCCGGAGACCATGTGTAGCTCACGCCTCCTGTTCCTGTTAAGGTTATCCCGGATCCTAAGCACAATGTAGTTGGTGAACCTCCGTGTATCACCGGCAATGGATTGACCGATACCGTAACACTGGCTGTATTGCTGCACCCTGCAGCGCTTGTTCCGGTTACTATATAGGTTGTGGTTACCGTTGGGCTGGCAGTTGTGGTGGCACAGGTCGTGCACGATAACCCTGTTGGCGGCGACCAGCTATAGGTTGCGCCGCCACCTGCTGTCAGTATCACTGATGAACCTGAACAAACAGGGGCAACCGGTGCTGCTGTAATGGTTGGTATTGGATTAACAGTAATGGTCACACTGGCGTAGCCAGAGCAGCCCGTTGTAGTTGTTCCTGTTACCGTATAAGTCGTTGTAATCACGGCACCTGATGTTGTGGTTGCGCATGTGCTGCATGATAGTCCGGTTGCCGGGCTCCATGAATAGGTTGAACCTCCCGTTGCTGTAATGACGGCAGACGTTCCCGAACAAATTGTCACAGCGGGGCTTGTACTGATGGTTGCAGTTGGATTCACCGAAACAGTTACGGTTGCTGTATTGCTGCAGCTTGCCGCACTGGTCCCTGTCAATGTATAAGTAGTTGTCACAGTCGGACCGGCTGTTGTAGTTGCGCATGTTGTACACGACAAACCTGTTGCCGGTGTCCATGAATAAGTAGTTCCGCCTGTCCCGGAAAGTACCGTTGATGTACCCGTGCAAATCGCCACACCAGGGCTCACGCCTATTGTTGGTAACGGATTAACTGTTACCCTCACCGTATCAGTATTCACGCATCCGTTAGCTCCTGTACCGGTCAATGTATACACTGTAGTTCCTGCCGGAGTGGCGCCGGCGCTACTGCAGGTTGTACAGGACAAGCCTGTACCCGGTGTCCAGGTATAACTTACTCCTCCGGTTCCTGTTAATACGGTACCGGCTCCTGAGCAAATACTTACATTCGGCCCCGCATCAATCACCGGCAATGGCTTAACAGTAACTCTCACTGTATCTGTGTTTATGCATCCGTTTGCATCCGTACCCGTTACTGTATATAATATAGTACCGGTTGGATTTGCTGTTGTGCTGCTGCATGCCGTACATGATAGTCCTGTGCCTGGTGACCAGGTATAACTTACTCCTCCTGTCCCTGTCAATACTGTGCCTGATCCTGCACAGATACTCACATTGGGCCCGGCATCTACTACCGGCAACGGATTCACTGTTATACTCATTGTATCAGTATTTGAACAACCGGCAGTACTGGTTCCCGTTACCGTATAGGTCGTGGTAACCGCAGGTGATGCTACAGGACTGTCACAAGTGGTACAGGAAAGACCCGTACCCGGCGACCAGGTATAACTTATACCTCCTGTTGCTGTTATTGTAATAGCCGTACCCATACAAATATTTCTATGTGGCCCGGCATCAATAATTGGAAGTGGATTAACTGAGACCGTAACCGTACTCATATTCTGGCAGCCATTTGCATCTGTACCAGTAACGGTATAGGTGGTCGTTACTGCAGGATTAGCTGTAGGATTTGAACAAGTGGTACACGAAAGCCCTGTCGCAGGGGTCCAGGCATAACTAACCCCGCCTGTTGCTGTTAAAACTGTACTTCCTCCTATGCAATAACTAACATTACTACCAGCCGAAATCACAGGCAACGGATTGACACGTACACTTATTGTATCTGTATTCCTGCACCCGTTCGCATCAGTTCCTGTTACTGTGTACAAACTTGTTGCAGCTGGAGTTGCTGTCGTTGTGGCACACAGTGGGCACGAGAGTCCTGTACCGGGTGTCCACGAATAACTGATCCCTCCTGTTGCAGTTAATAGAGTTGATGCCCCAAGGCACAAAGCAGCGCCACCGCTTGCATGAATAGTTGGCTGTGGCAGAATAATAATAGTATAGGCTCTTGTCTGTGTTCCGGATATCGGACAGGCATTATCCCTGAATGTGAGGTAAAAAATATAAGTACCCGGAGCCACACCGGTTGAGGTCCAGCTAAATGTACAATTCGGATGATTGGTGCCATTGTTTACAACCGTAATTGCAGACCCTGCCGGCAAACCCGTAGCACTAACCGTAATTGTATTGGAAGTGTCCGCTTCGGTCGGATTGATGGTCAGGGAGAAAGGGCCTGAATTCTGGCATATTTTGAAATGAGTACTGTCTGTTAAGGTTCCTCCTGTTGATGTCGAACCTGATATGATCCCGCTCGGTGGCAGATCAGTACACGTCAATACCAGGAAGGTCATTTCCCGCTGGCAGCTTCCAACAAATGATCCCCCGCGGAACTCTTCAATATTATACACCACCAGCGCCCTTTGAAGGATATTCGGTACAAAGCTGATCTGCCCGGTATGCTGGTCTAATGAAAAACTTCCGGTAAGTACGCCAAGAGGAGCAGCTCCGGTATAACCTCCGGTATAGGTTACAGTAGTTCCGGCCGTTGAGCAGTTAGCGCTTCCGTTCATCCCGGGAATCAGGAAAAAGGAAAGACTGTCACCATCAGGATCTACAGCCCCGGGATTATAACTGTCATTGTTATTCAGACAAAAGAATGGAACCGGCACCGTAGTGAGTATGGCGTTCGAGTTAGTATAAACTGTATTATTAAGTGTATCTACAAGCTGAGAGGTAGTACCTCCTGCAATATTTGTGATCGCAGCGGCCCGGCCTGCCGAACCACTACCCGCGCCCATATTGCCGGTAAATATAAACCGCCACACAGCAGATGTGGTGGGCACAGTATAATTGGCACTATATACAAACTTTTTTATACCCGGTATTGCATAACTCGTGTTGGTACATTGAGTTAGTAATGAATCAGCATGGCAAACCGGTGTGATCTCCACTCCGGTTGATGGCGCCTGAATAGCCAAAGTCACACTGGCCACTGACGTACTTCCATTGTACACACATACAACCGGAGCTGCAGCAGGCAATGATGCGAATGCTCCCGAGCTCGCCGGCCCGCAATCTCCATAAGCAATCAATGTGATCTTATAGGTACTCCCGCTTAAATGAGTATAATACAGATCAAGCCCAACAATATGTGAAGCATACACATTACCCGATATTGCAAGCAATAATACGGTTAACAAATTAACAACAAAATAGCGTGCTGTGTACTTCATAGACAAAATTTTATACAAAGCTCTGGTTTAAAAATTCTACGTTTTTTGCTAAAAATTCACAGTAAAACAGATGCTTATATAGTAAAGTTAATAAAAATCTACTAATAACCTAATAATTAAT
>CAIMDZ010000014.1 GCA_903839875.1 uncultured Bacteroidota bacterium | reverse complement strand
TCCTCTTGCCGTCAAAATCCGCTGAAAGCCACATCTGGCGTACATTTTGAAGGTATTTCAGCCCGGATTTTATTAGACTTTCCAAGTTAGATGTTATAACCGGGAGCGTGTCTAATCAGAAGTATTGATTTTATTGGTATTGAAAGAAAAGTAGCCACTTCAAAACACATGGTTTATCACCCTATATGCCATAGAACATTAGATGAGCAATGGATTGATGATGAAGATAAAAAAAGATCACTTGAATATTTTTTGAAAAGTATATTCAGGAAAAATAATTTCAGACCCGGACAATTGCCAATCATTAATAAAGCATTACAAGTAAAGAGCGTAATAGGATTATTGCCAACCGGTGGGGGTAAATCAATTACCTACCAGTTGTCAGCATTATTACAACCGGGTATATGCATGGTCATAGACCCTATCCGTTCTCTAATGAAAGATCAGGTAGATGGTTTGAGTGATAACTACATTGATTGTGCAGTATTTGTAAACTCGACTTTAAAGGGTGAGGCAAAAGCTAATGCTATCAAAAAAATAATAACTGGCCAAGCGCTGTTTGTGTTCATTTCACCTGAACGCCTGCAAATGGATGAATTCAGGGATCTACTTGGAAAAATGCATGATGACAAAATATTTTTTAGTTATTGTGTTATTGATGAGGCGCACTGCGTGTCAGAATGGGGCCATGATTTTCGAACAGCGTATTTAAGACTTGGCATCAATGCAAATAAATGCTGCAAGACAGCAACAGACGACCCAGTACCCTTATTTGGATTAACGGCAACAGCCTCATACGATGTACTGGCAGATATACAAAGAGAACTTTCTGGATATGGAGCGTATAAACTTGATGAGGACAGCCTAATAAGGTTTGAATCAAGCATTAGACCTGAAATACAATTTATCATTGAGGATGTAACCATACCCGGTGCTTTTTACGACAATGTCTGGAAATTAAGACGAGATTTAGGAAATGCAAAAAAGACAAGGATTAGTCAGGTATTAAATGGACTGCCGGATACATTTAAAGAATTCCTTGACCAGCCAAGATTATTCTTTCCGGATAATATTTGGGATAACAAAAACGAAGAAACACAAAAGAAGGCCGAATCAATGTTGATTAAAGATTTTAACCCGGCTATATTTTTCAGCAACAAAAATGGAGGCTTAATTTTCTGCCCCCATAAGTCTGGGCCATATGGCATAACAGATCAATTCAAACCTGTGAAAGACGGAGTGCCAGTGCCCTTTGAAGGAATTTTTGACCAGTTTAAAACACGCATAGGAATAAATGCTGGCTTTTTTATGGGTTCCGGGGATGAGCAGGATGATTCTTCTCAGGCTATTTTGGAACAATCAATTATAAATCAGGACCTTTTTAAGCACGACAAGCTAAACCTGATGGTAGCGACAAAAGCGTTCGGGATGGGAATAGACAAACCCAATATCAGATATACTATCCACATGAATTACCCCGGTTCAATTGAAAGCTTTGTACAGGAAGCAGGCAGGGCAGGCAGGGACAGAGATTTAGCCTTTTCCATTTTGTTATTTAACCGACAAGACTTCAAATTAGGACCTAAACAGGAAAAATACGACCACGACCATGATGTCAATTTTTATTTTCATAACAATTCCTTCAAGGGCGTAAGTAAAGAAATGGCTGTTCTTGATGAGTTGCTCACTGAAATATATTTCCCTGATCGTACTTCTGAAATTGAGAATCTAATACAACAAAATCTTGACGCTGAGGTTATTTGCAATTATTGGGAAGGGGGACACAACAAAAGGCTTTACATTAATTTTAGTTATACCGAACCGTTAGGATTCATTGATTTAATTGCACTTACTGGAAGTACGTTTAATAGTGTAAATCCAGAACTTTCAAATAAGATTATTCCATTAGTCTTAAATTACATTAGGGATATTCATCTAACTACACCAGCTTGGGAATGGATACAGCTTAGTGAAAAGGAGCAGGGAATTGAGCATATATTGAAAACAAAACGCACCGGAGAAAATTATAAAATTGAAGTTGGGTTTGTCAATAACCATAGGGAGAGAGTTAAAACTCTGGCAAAATGGTTGCAGGGTGTAATTCATAATAAATTTTCAGAAGAGGTTGTTCAGAAATTAAGAAGGGAATCAAATAACGCAGATGCATTTATTGAAAAAATTGTTGAATATTATGGCGTTTTTACTTTTGGTGCGAAATTAAATTTCGAGGAAAAATGCAAAGAAAGGGATAAAGTTAAAAATAATCCACCCAGCTATGCCTACAGTTATTTTTCAAGCATTTTTAATGGCTATAGAAATAAACAAGATACGGAGAGGGCAATATATCGGCTTACGCTTTTAGGTGTGATTGATGACTACACTGTCAATTTTAATTCAAGCACCTTTACTTTATATGGCACAAAAAAGAGTGATAAAAAATATAAGACGTACGTTGACGATTATCTTAAGAAATTTTACTCAGAAAAAGCAGCGAAAATTCGATCAGAAGAAATTAACAACATTGATGAACCTACACTCATAAGACAATGTTTATATTTTATTGTGAAGTTTGTTTATGAAAGCATTAAAACCAAAAGAGCTTTAGCGATAAAAGAAATGAGGGAGGCTTGTATTCAAACCATAGAAAAAGGGCTTGACGGCAATCTTTTTCTGCGTGAATACATAGATCTGTATTTCAACTCAAAGTATGCAAGGAAAGGATATTATTTTAGTGATGAAGAAACAGGTAATGACATCCAGGCATCTCTAACTGACGCAACAAAAGATGGCAAATTTTCAAGCATAAAAATAGTTTGGGATTTTATTAGCTATGTTGATAAAGATAAATCCGGCACTCAAATAGAGAATACAAAACATTTGAGGGGTGCATGTATCAGAATGATAACTAATTTTCCAGACAACTACACTTTCAGATTATTAAATGCATTTACACTGTTTATGCTTGAATTTAAAAATATCCGTTTGATGGAAGAAGCTATAGACCACCTTACAATAGGTTTCGAGAAAATGGAGGAAATTGACAATATAGGAGATTCAGAACTTGAAAAAGTATTCAATAAATACAACAAGCTAATAGCTGAGAAAAATGAAAATCTTATGGAAGCACTAAAAGCTATGGATATAGATTTTTCTTTTGACAGTATAATGATATCAAGGGTACTCCAGAAACTAACCGGCCTAAATTCTTCTCTTAAAAAAATAAATGTTCATTTAAATAAAACCAGTACAAATGGCTAATAACATTCTCAATAAAGTTGCTGGTGAACTTACTATATTAGAGCAACAATTAAAAGATTTTAAATCAAGTGTTGATTATTTGAAAGCAGCCAAAGTAAGTGTTGATATTGCGGTAAATACTATTAAGGAAGCGGAAAACTATCATCTTGAAAAAATTGTAGAAATTCAGACTGTATATGACGGTTTTGAGAGAATTCTCTCAGATGTAAAAGTTTTATCCGAAAAGGTGAGTTCGGTTGACTTCCCCAAAAGATTAAATACTATTGAGCTAAGACTTGATGAGGTTATTAAGGAAATTGAGCAAGGGTTAAAGGTTTCACTTGAAGAAGTGAAATTAGCTTCTAAGGCAATAACAAAAGTTGATTTTGATACCAAATTCAAAAACCTTGAAACAATAATAAATGGAGCCAAAACCAATATTGATAGTTCCAAGGTCAAAATAGAAACAGGCTTGGCAAATGTTCATCAAAAGAACACGGAGTATGCTGCAAAAGTTCAAGCAGCAGTAGAGGAAAGTAATAATGCAGTAGTTAAGGCGTTGAAGGATATTAATTTTTCGACACGCATGGAAAAGCTGGATGCTAATATCGCCGGCATTATGACTGGCATTCAGTCAACTCAAAGCAGACTGGACAACTTAGAAAGGAACATTACAGATAGGTTAAAAGATATTACAGATCGTCAAAAAGAATCACAAAACATTTTACTTGCAAGTATGAACTCAGCAGGTAAAAGACAACAGGTATTCACATATATTACATGGACGTTGATTGTAGCGACAATTATTGTTATAAAACTAATCATAAAACCATGATCGCTATTATAAAAAGAGGGCTATGACGAAACAAATTGTTGAAGACAGCAAGTTACATCCACTATTCAAAAAGCTCATTCACGATGCAGGATATGATCCAGCATATCAATTAATTACAGAAATTTCTAAAGAATTTAATGATATTGATGGAAATTTAGCTCAACAATTCCAAACTACAGGGTTTAATCAACGCCTGTGGGAAATTTTATTATTTGAATTTTTTAAAGAAAACAATTTTGCTATCAAAAGAGAAAATGCTAATCCAGATTTTTTTATAGTAAAGGATGGGTTAGAAATAGCAGTTGAGGCCGTTACTTCTAACCCATCGGATAATGATGAAGAAACAGAAAAACTTGTCTCAAAAGCATTAAATTTTAAAAATCCAGAAGAACAAAAAGCTGCATCAAGATTTTTAATAGATCAGATGACCATAAAAATTGGTAGTGCATTATATTCAAAACTTAAAAAAAAATATTGGGAAAAAGACCACATCAAGGGCAAGCCCTTAATACTCGCAATAGAATCCTTTCATCACTCCCACGCAAACTATTTTCCAGATTATAAAATAGTATCGTATTTATATGGTTTCGTTACATCTCAGGAACTTGATAAAAACGGCAATCCTCTTTACAAAAATGAATTTATTAAAGAATATACTCATGATGGGAAGACAATACCGTATGGGTTTTTCAATTTAGATGAATCAAAAAATATCAGTGCAATTATTTTTACAAATACTGGTAATATTGACAAATTCAATAGAATGGGTAGCCAAATTGGGTATAGTAATAAAAACGTAATTTTATTTCGAGCGGGAACTTATTACACGCCAGAAAAAGTTGCATATTTTCAATACTATGTTGGTTCAGGGGAACATATTGAAACATGGAGTGAGGGTTTTTGCATTTACCATAATCCCAATGCGATAATACCACTTTCTAAAGACTTGTTCCGCCCAAACAGACAAATGTGGGTAACAGAAAATGGATTTAGCGGATATATGCCTGAATTTTATCCTTATACCTCGCTTACTGGCGGATTATTGATTGGATAAATCAATCGTAGAAACTCAATTGTAGATGACTAAAAAAAGATTTCAAACAGTACTCATTAATCCATCATGGGAAGAAATGGTTACGAAAGAACCATTGTTAGCATTTTCATTTTACCTTTCTGGTCGTAACAATGTACTACTTTCTATATCCGATGAAATAACTGAAAACCTTGATAAGGCATTTTCCAATACCCACATACTGCACCATGAGTTTATTGATCGTGCTTCAATGCTAATGTGGCTGTGGACTTTGGGAGCCTACGAAATAATTAGAACAATTTGCCAAGCTAAAAAGTGTTTTTCTTCATCGTTTATAGAAAAGGCAACAGAGTTAAAGAAACTGTTAGCAATTGTAAGAATGCCTAATGCAAAGATGGAAGAAGCCGGAAAGAAAAAACCTGTCAATTCTAATAGAAGCCCGGATGGGTTGGATTATGATAATATGGATTTATTAATTGGAGACCCCGAAAACCCTATTTCTGCAAGGAAATTAATTGGACTCTACGATCAAACAATGGCAGCTTTGACAAAGGATGATGTAAGGCAAAATCATAGCCAATCATATAGCTGATGGGAGAAAAATTGCATTAATTACAGGTTACCCATGCTCCTGAGAGCTACAGCAAGAATTATCGTTGCTTTCTTATATTGGTAAGGGTTATTCTGCCATGAAATCAAGGTTGCTCTTGCCGATATTGCATACTGAGCAAAGGGCTTGCAGGTTCTCATAAACGGTTTCACCTCCTTTATCCCATGCAATAATGTGGTCAATGTGCACTGTATTGTATGTATTAGACGTTACATTTTAGACGTCAGACTGATGTCAAGAGACATTTGTTGACGTCATTCTTATGCCTATCCGGGAAAACGGAGAAGATATTTCAAGGCTTTTTTATCAGGGATTTAATAGCGAGATTGATATTCTGATTCAGAAAAAATTTCCTCGAAATACTTTTGCACCTCTGCAATAACCCCCGCATAGTCTGCTAACCTGTCTTTGGCAATTTGGTGACCTAAGCTATTCAGCCAGTTCTGTTTTAAAATGTGCTCATTTTTAGGGTTTATCAATTGATCTATCCCTGTAAACTCAAGGTTTTTGTACTTCATTTTCTTATGAAAACCCTCAACAATCTCTTTATTGTTCAACTCTTTGTAATTGCTGCTCAAATACCAAATATCATAATAATCCCGTGGTGCAGTATATCTACGTTGTACCAATGCCCGGATTTTCTCCGCCATTACTTCTTCCAGCGAATAGCAAGGAATACTATCTCCATTTTCAGATAATTCATCTGAGTATGGATGTATCATTTTTTTCCGTACTGGCTTAAACAAAAGCAATTCGTATAGTATGATTTCAATTTTTATGCTCGTCTGCCATCGTTCCAATGGAGGTACGGCTGAATTAAACTGATGATCTGCACCCCAATATTTTACGATTATTTCATAGCCTGTTTTCACATCTTTGAAAACCAAATCCCGGAAAGATACTATCTGGCAAGCCATCCCTGTTCTTTCAATAACTAAGGCTGTTACCTTATTAAACAGGTCTGGTGTAAGGTCGAAATTCGGGTCGGTTGCAGTGAAGTCTAAATCTTCTGAGAACCGATAATCCGGGTAGTAACATTTTTTCAGGCAAGTACCGCCTTTGAAAATTAGTATGTCTTTTAATTCCTTAACCGAAAATATGGCATCAATAAAATGGCCTAATACCCAATCTTTATCAATTGTAGTCTTTGATACGCCTGCTTGTAAAGCTATTGCAGCTATTTCTCTTTGTAAAATCATCCTAATAAATCTTATTACATATTTCTGATATTTCGTCCTTACTTATATTTAGCCGGATTTTCCATTGGCTAATATGTTCACCAGTATCCAATCCTATGGGGTCAAGCAGGTTATACTTCCCATTCACCAACGGCTTTGCATATTTGAAAAAAACATCAAAATCCGGCTTCTTTAGATACTCTGCGAGGAAAGCAATGCGCTTGGTAACTGCTATGTTATTTACTGCCTTACAATACACAACCATTTGGTTTGCATCTAAAACCGCACTATTAAACGCCCGCAATAATTCAGCGTAGCCGCCTGAATATTCCGGCAAATCAAAACAGTCAACAATTGTTTTTTCAATGTCTGTCATACGGTACTGGTTATTGCCGTAGCCATACATCTTGTATCCGGTTAGTTTTCTTTTCGCAACATGGATAAATTTGTAATCAACTCCAAAAACACTTTTGCCCTTTTTCTCCTTTGCTGTTTGTACAAAAATAGTATTAGCGAACTGCTCTGTTAAGCCATGCCTGTTTAGTGCAGACCAATAAGCCACTACGCCATCATTTATCAGGTAATTACTAATAACCCATTCATCATTGAAATTATGGCGGCAATACTTCCCCCTCTCAATCCGCTTTAGCAACCCTTTCTGCACAAGTTTTTCTGCTATGTCCTGTATGTTTGCAAAGGAGTAATTAACACGCTTCTCAATATCATTAAGCATGAAAATATTTATCTCATAATCATCCAGTAGCTTGATTAAATAAAGCTGCGGGTTAATTGCATTTGATATGTCGGCCTGATCGTTCATAACCTTTTGTTCGATTGAATCCCTTGAAACAAACCTTTTGTTCGCTAAAAAGGTTATCAAAGGTAGCTTTTTTGACTAACATAACATAAAACATTTCTTGATAAGAGTTGAATAGAGCAAGATTTTTAGGACGGCAGGGGGCATTTACCACCACTCTCAAATGGTTAGCAAACTGATACCGGGTAAACTGGCTACTAAAGTTGGTTTTTATGATTGCCGGATTAATTCTATTTTATCGCCAACAGCTTTTATTAATTCAATATCGCTGTCTTTTATTGCGCCCTGGCCTATGTCATTCAATATCGCACGGTAATTACGCTCTTCATCAGGCTCATAGATCACCTCCATTCCATTGATCATGACGTAAAATTTATGAGTGTATCCCATAGTCGCCAATCTTGCATCAAAACTATACTCCTGACCCTGATAAATTACCATGATTGAAAATGGCTCTTCCATAAATCAAATGTACGTTTTTCAAAGAGTGGTTTAGAAAGCAAGCTTCTTTAAAGACAGTTGAACACATTTATAGCGATAAACGGTAGAGATTATTACGTTAAACGATACGAACGTTAAGCGGTGAGGTGGATTTAGTAGAAAGCCAGTTGACGACAATTGAAAAAAGTCGTTTTAACATAAAAGTTGGCAAAAAATATTATTTTTGATGCCTTCTATACCATGCTATATATGCATGGAGGCGTTGCATTTAGAGCTTATTATTAGCTGCAATAAAAAAACAAAATCATGAACATAATTAAGAAAACACTTGAACTTAATGACACAAAATATGATGTGGAAATACATCAAAGAAGTGAAGGCGAAAACTTTAATCGCATTGTTATTGGTGCAATACACACAATAATTGAAAAAGTAAATGGGAAATGGGTAGCAAAGGGTTCTACCGAGGAATTATCCCAAATTATCGGGAAGGAAATTGAAAAATTGAATTTTGAAAAGCTATAAATAGCTTTTCAATAGAAAATCTACGCATACAAAAATATTAGCAATGGGCTTATTCGATTTTTTCAAATCAGAAAAAGAAAAAACCACAATTGACCTTACCGATTGTAAAGTCATTTCAAACGACCATATTCGTTACCAAGACGGTAAGGATGTATCGGGTCATAACTATGATTGTTGGCGAGGCATAAGAATACAAACAAATATTTCAGGTGGGCAGGGTTATACCGTTACAATATATAATTTGGACGGAAATCACCCTGTTTGGGGTGACAATATACAGATGGCTCCAAAACAAATGAAGGTAACTGAGCAAACGGCGAATCAAATTAAACTTCGAGGTTATGGTCTTGACCAAATGGGTAATTCGTTTGCAGACTATGGGCTTATATTATCTATTTCAAAAAATGATATAGACAAAGTTACTTTGCAAATGTTTGATAGAAATATTGAGATTGTATATTCTAAAATATCCAACAGTGTAGATTCAAATAAAAAAATTGCGACAAATAAAACGTATTCGTACACTGATATATTGGAATTAAGTGCACGTATTTGTAACGCAAAGGGCATTTTAGAGCTTAATAGCATTTATAGTCAAATTGGAGATTTTGAACACCCACAAATTTTATATGACCTTGGCGTTCACTTTTTTATTTTAGGAGATAAAAATAAAGCAAAGCAGATACTATTGAAAGGAGCTGAATTTGGATTATTTTATAATGCTGAATTTTACAATACACCATTTTCAGATGCAGTTGGTCAATGCTTGGCATTAGTATTAATTGAATACAATGTATCTGATTTTACTATGTATTCAAAAGCACTTGCATTATCCTATGCATATTTATCAAAATCAATTGACGTTTTTCTACAACGTAATTCTGTTGCATTCGATTCTTATAAAACAAGAGGTAGATTATTGGCAAAGAACAAAAATCAATCTGAATTTGACGGTAAATACGACTTCATTAAAAAAAATATGACTTTTAATAGGAGCATAAATTCATCAAACGAAAATGCAATATCTATCGTTGTGCCATTTATTATTGCCGACTATTATAACGCAGCTTTGCCAAATATTTCGCCTTTTAAAGAGTATATGAACGATGCACAACAAATACATCGAAATTTGGGTGATATGCCTATAGACGATATACCGGCTAATGAGTATGAATTATCGGAAATTGTAAAAACAGGTAATGATAGGCATAGCAATTTGTTTACATCAATAAATACGAAATTAAGAAATGGAGAACTTGACATGACAAAAGCACAATTATATAAAGTTTTCGCATAAAAATTAAACTTTGGGGTAAGATTACTTCATTGAAGCAAAAAAATAGGTAAAATGAATCTGGTTTTATTCGTCCATTATAAATCAGTTAAGATAAAAAATATGGGATTATTAGATTTTTTCAAAAAGGAAAAGACAGGGTATGCGTCGAAAACGTTTATCCTCCAAAATAAGAAAATTATTATTACGGCAAAAGAATCCGAACAAGATTCAACAAAAGTATATACCAACAAGTATCACTACGTTGTTGTCCGAAATAATAAGGTGGAGATGACTTGCAAATTGCCTAAAGAAGATTTTTACAGGGAAATAATAATTCAAATAAATTATTTAGAAAACAGGGAAATTCCCTTTAACTCTTTAGGCCCTTTTTTTGATGCTTTCATTGCAGGCTGCACTGCTCATATAGAAAAATATGGCAGACTTATAGTTTCGGACTTATGGTCAGAAGTAAATTATACGTTATGGATAGTTGAGGCCGCAAAAGGGCATTTTCATAATCAATTTAGTAACGAAAATGAGTGGATTGCTTACAGAGAGTTTCTAATAAAAGAAGGGACTAATCTTCTATATGATTATATCTGGATTCCACATCCACATGGTTTATTAGATTATAAAACAGGAATGTGCCAAATTATTAAACTAAGTGAATGCCAATAACCTCATTAAGTTGCTTATGTCCCAATCAAATAACGTTAGTAAGTGATAATCTGCCTTAAAATTGTACAACTAAAAGAAACGAGAAAATAAAATGGACTACTATCCCTTTAAAAAATATATTTCGTCGGTTGAAGAACTGGAAGAAATAATAAAACGTGCAAAAAACTATCGTGGCTTATCGGATCCAACGGAATCATTTAGAGGTCAAGCACGGGATGGTTGGCAATTACAACCTTCAATTGCACGTAGTTTTTCCAATCCTGGCGATGTCGAAAAAACTGAAAGAGCAATTTTGAAAGACTTTCTCACGGAACTTCAATCACAAAATATATCAAGTAGTATCCAAAGTGGTTACTTAAACGGCAGCTATCATTCTGAATGGCTGCTTATTCAACAGGCACAACATTATGAATTACCAACTCGGTTCATGGATTGGACAGGTGATTGGAGGATTGCATTATTCTTTGCAGTATCAAATAGGTGTGAAGAAGAACAAAATGAGAATGATTGTTTTGACGGACAATTTTGGATATTCCTTGTTCCAGAAGAAATTTGGATTTCAGATGGAGACCAAAGTGATTATATAAATCAAGACCCGTTCGAGTATAAGGAAACGAAGGTTTTAAATTCAAGCACTTTGCATTCGAGCGATTACCTAATAAAAATAGCTCAACATAGGAAAAGAAGGCAAAGCGGAAGATTTTGCATTCAGTTTTGTCAAAACGTCATGATACCTTTGGAAAATCAGGAAAGTTACAAGCCGTATTTGTATAAGGTTATTATTCCAGCAAAGCTGAAGAAAACAATAAGGGAGCAATTGGGTATCACATGGGATTCCATTTATCTTAATAAAACGCCTGAGGAAAAGGAGATCACAGACAAAATCGAGAAAATAGTTAAGCGCTTGAAGCAAAAATATTTTCCCACTAATGGGTACACTAAAAATACAATTTGAGTTAAAATACCGCTCTATTATATAATATGAACCAGATACAAGAAACAATACAAAAAATCGAAGCTGTTGACTTAAAAGATGATAATGCGGTTGAAAGATTACATAAAATTATTTCAACTGAATTACGAAAATTACCAACTTTCATGTTAGATATGGATATTGGAGAGCCTTTAGTAAGAGCCCGGTATTTAACTGATAAAGAGAATTATCACCATTTGATAAAAGATTATTCATTCAATCCAGATCCGAAAAAAATAAAGATTGGTAGAGCAAATCATATTGGACAGCAAGTATTTTATGGTGCTCGTTTCAGAGAAACTGCATTGAGAGAAGTGCGGTTTATTTATGCCAATAGAGAAAAAAAAGAAGCCAGATACTCTTTGGGACGTTGGGAAGTAAAAGAGAACTTGAAGTTAGCTGCAATTGTATCGCCTGAGCTAATAAGAAAATATAAGGCTAAAGAATTATTTGGATTGGCTGAATATATTGAACAAACAAATGCAGAGTTAAGCTCTGATAAAGAATTGGCAGGTTTTATAGATATATATACCTACATGGCAAAGAAATTTATAGAGGCTATTCAAGAGGGTGATGAACATAAATATAAAGTAACCGCTGTGTTCTCCAATTTCATATACTTACGCCTTCCAATTGCTGATGGTATTCTTTATCAAAGTGTTCAGCACCCAGAGAATTTTAATGTCGCATTAAAACGAGAAGTGGTTGACCGAAATAAAATTCACTTAACTTTTGCGGCCAACCAAAGATATGTAAGGACAGGGGGACTGAATTATGAGGAGGCAGAATCAGTTCAAACCACAAACATTGATTATGTTTCTGGTCATGTGATCTGGCAGGTTGGCAATTAATATATTACTGATGCAGATAACTTCCGCCAGTCCCAGTTCACTCCTCTTTTGCCCCCTCAATTTCCTTAATGACCTCAATAAAATCAAGCATTTCAGTAAGAATTTGGTTAGATATTTCTCCCGTTTTGACTACACAGAAGATCAAGCCTTTCAGCATAAAACTGAAAGGTTTTTTCTTTGGTCATAATTATGTTTGGCAATTTGCCTTTTCCCCTTTTTTCAAGCGTTTGGGAAATTAGTATGATTTTATGTCACACTCCTCATTTCTGAAAATCATTCAGTACGTAATTGATACTTCTTCTAAGACATATATTCTTTGCAAATTATGCGTAGAATAAGGCTTTTATTCTACGCATACAATCTCTTCACAATCCTGCAGATCGCCAGTGACAACCATAACTCCGTTTGGAAAAGGCTTTTATTTTTAAGCGTTTTCAGTTTCCAGAGTCCGTTGTCCTGCTGTTGGGTGAGGAACCACTCAACTGCCTTTTCTATTTGGGGTTCATCTTTCTTAAAGCCCAGCAAAGACAGGCTGTCCATGGCTGAGATGAGGTCGGTAAACCAAAACGGATAAGTGAACCTTAACCAATATTCCATGGTGCCACGGTCGGTATAATTATCTTTTTTGAACAGATTGTTCAATAGTAATTTTCCTGCTGCCTGCGCTTCAGGAGTGGTGCGGTAATGCTCATGAGCAGCATAAGCGCGAAGCACCACACCGGTGGCAAGGTGCGAAAATGGTTTTGACCGGTCAGGCTCAATAGTCGCAGATTCCATTGCAATGACATCCGGTTTTTTATTCCGGGTTCTCAATGGAATCGCCCAGCCACCATCATTTTGACGGATAGCCTCCAGCCATTTAAAAGCTTTCTCTACCCGCTTATCATTTGAATAACCTGCTTTAATCAGCAATTCAATCATAGCGGCTGTGTAATAGGGCGCATATTGATTGCCAAGAATACCCCGTATATCACCCGCCTTGGTCTGAAACCGGAATAAGAAATCTGCCGCTTTGGGAATTACCGGGTTGGTTTTATCAAATCCATAACATTCCACCAGGTAGCCCAGGTTCCGGTAAGTTTCTATCTGGTCATAATTTTCTGAGGACCGTATGTCCTGATTACCACCGGGGTATTTCCATGAGCCGTCTTCCTGTTGCTTCCTCACAATTTTCTGTGCCTCCGGCAAATCCCAAATGCTTTCAATATTATCAGTCGTACTTCCTGCAAGGTCCCTTGCTGCAAAGTATGCCACCGCCTTATTCCCGGATGATAATAAAGCGGGCCGTGGATCGAAGGTAAAAAGTGAGATCCAGCTATCTTTTTTGCCTTTCATTTTATGCATATTGTGTATAAAAGTAGGCATGGAAAGTAAATTGTAAAATGATTTAGATTGGGGAATGGGATATCCGTGAGAAATTCCTTCAACAGACAAACAATGATGATCAAAGCATACCATCATGGCCGCCGCACAATTGCAGAACAAGTTAAAAAGAAGAAGACGCAAAATTTTGCGTCTTCTTCAAGTCCATGGGTGTAATTTACCTCGCTATATTTACCGCTCTCAGTTCCCTGATGACGGTAACCTTTATCTGGCCGGGGTATTGCATTTCTTTCTGGATCTTATCGGCTATTTCGAATGACAGTTTATCGCTGTCGGCATCGCTTATTTTATCTGCTTCTACCATTACGCGCAATTCACGGCCTGCCTGGATGGCGTATGCTTTCTCAACACCATTGTAGCCCATTGCCAGGTTCTCCAGGTCTTTGATACGCTGCAGGTAGCTTTGCATCATCTCGCGGCGTGCGCCGGGGCGTGCTCCGCTAATGGCGTCACATGCCTGTACTATTGGTGAAATGATGTACAGCATTTCCATTTCGTCGTGGTGCGCGCCAATTGCATTTACAATTGAAGCATGCTCACCCGCTTTTTCTGCAAGTTTTGCACCAAGCAGTGCATGGCTCAGTTCGGTTTCTTCGTCCGGTACTTTACCAATATCATGCAGCAGGCCGGCACGTTTTGCCAGTTTCACCACTTTCTGTCCCAGTCCCAGTTCGGAAGCCATTATGCCGCAAAGGTTTGCTGTTTCCTTAGAGTGCATCAGCAGGTTTTGTCCGTAAGATGAACGGAAACGCATCTTACCTATCATTCGTACCAGGTCTTTATGCAGGCCGTGAACACCCAATTCTATGATGGTGCGTTCGCCTATCTCCATGATCTGGTCTTCGAGTTGTTTGCGGGTCTTTTCCACAACTTCCTCGATACGGGCCGGGTGGATACGTCCGTCCTGAACGAGGCGTTGTAATGACAAACGGGCAATTTCGCGACGAAGCGGATCGAAACAGCTTAATACAATAGCTTCAGGGGTATCGTCTATGATCAGGTCAACACCTGTAGCCGCTTCGAGGGCACGGATATTGCGGCCTTCACGGCCAATGATCTGGCCTTTAATTTCATCACTTTCGAGGTTGAAGACGGTAATGGCGTTTTCAATAGTAATTTCAGCTGCAGTACGCTGAATGCTCTGGATGATGATCTTTTTGGCCTCCTTGGTAGCATTTACCTTGGCTTCCTCCATGATATCCTTCACATACGCCATTGCTTTGGTGCGGGCTTCTTCCTTCACCACTTCCATAAGCTCGGTCTTGGCCTGCTCGGCTGAGAGACCAGCTACCTTTTCAAGCCGCTTGACGTGTTCTTCGTGGTGCTTTTCCAGTTCCACCCTTTTGATGTTCAGGGTTGCCTGCTGGCTCTCCAGGCTTTCTTTTAACGCCTCATTCTCCTGAATCTGTCTCTGAACAGCAGACGTCTTATCACTTAATGATTGTTGCTGCTGTTTAAAACGGTTTTCGTTTTCAACAAGTTTCTGGTTGCGTTGCGTTACATCTTTGTCGTGTGCGCTTTTAAGTTGAAGGAAATGTTCTTTGGCTTCTAATAACTTTTTTTCTTTTAATGTTTCAGCAAGTGTTTTAGCGTCTTCAATTGTTTTCTTTGCGAGTACTTCAGCTTCTTCAACTTCCTTTTTCGTGTTTTTGGCAAAAATCAGTTTGCCAAAAACTATTCCTAATATTAGTGCCACTACCCCAACGATAGCCGCTATGATTGTTTGGTCCATAATTTTTCTTCAGTTTTATATGATAAATAATCAGCTTCCCCATATACTTATTATAAATATTATATTTGGGTTAAGAATTTTGATGCGCTAAGTTAACGAAACAATTCGGTTTAGAAACGGTGGCACCCATACATATAATTACATAATGTTAAAAACTTCTTTCCGCTGCTAATTCAGTGAATATTACCTTTATGTCAGATATTAAGAATAAAATATGGTTCTATCCCTTGCTTATGCCTGGTGCAATGTTCCGGTAATGCCTGTCCGATCTGAGCCTTCCCATAAGGCCGAACAGACAAACCAATTATTATTTGGTGAAAAAATGGAGATATCAGAGGTCAACAATAAGGATTGGGCACATATTCACAACTCCTGGGATGGATATGAAGGCTGGTGTAAGATTTCCCAATTGGCAACAATTAATAAAAAAGAATATAAGAAGGAGGTCAAATACCTCGCAGCTTCACATACTGATAAATTAATATTCCCAACGGGTCAAATGTCGTTGCCAATGGGCTGTGAATTAAGGGGTTTTAAAGGTGGTAAGATGGAGGTAATGAACGGGAAAGGTAAATTCAAAGGCAAAAAACTGAAGGTAGAAGACCTGAGTTTAACACAAGACGCTGTGAAAAATGCCGCTATGGAATACATGCATGCACCCTACCAGTGGGGTGGGAGGAGTATTTTAGGAATTGATTGCTCCGGACTTACCCAAATGGTGTTCAGATTATGTAATCATGCAATTCCCCGTGATGCAGGAGACCAGGCAAATGCAGGTAAGCTGGTAGACTTTTTGCAGCATGCCGAATGTGGCGACCTTGCTTTTTTTGATAATAAGGATGGAAAAATTGTGCACGTTGGCATATTACTTGATAACCAAACCATTCTGCATGCTACAGATACTGCAGGCAGGGTAGTAATAGACCGGATAGACCAGGCCGGGATAATAAGTACTTCATTAAGAATGCGCACTCATAACCTGAGGTTTGTGAAGAGAATGATCACTTAAAGATGTTGAAAGCAGGGCAAGATGGCTAATTCTTTTTTTGAGGTGCTATCTTAAATCACACACACCACGCCGTTGTTGGCGTCTTCACCAACAACCTTGCGATGGACAGGTATTTATGGACCGTCTTCGGTGTTATTAACCCATCCTTATTTTTTGTTTTATCCTGCATAGCGGCACCCAATCGGTCAACGTTAATATTCCTTGCGGGCAGCCCTGCGCGAAGGGAGTTTCTTCAAAACGCTTATTGCTTCTTCCCTATGTTCTGGTTGGCCCCATACACCATTGCCTTTAATGCGCATAGCGCCATATCCCATCCTGTTTATGGTTAGGTCACTGCCTATGGTGAAGGTTTTATTGTTAATGGTATTCATTGATCAGGCGTTTGAAAAGTAAAGGTAGGATTTCCGATCTGATACAATTATACAAATTACTTCTTCACCGCCTTCAGACATGGCATAATCACATACTCAAACTGGGCATTCCTGAAGTCGCCGTGTTGCAGGATCCATGCTTTTGCATCATCTTCGGTCATATATTGTTCTGCACTGCAGCCTTCCAGAATATGGTGGTATACATCGTGATGCGTGGAAGCTAAGCGGACAATTTTGAAGACCCTGTATCTTGTTTCTAAATTCATATAAGCATTGTTTTAAGTAAAATAATATTTTAGACAAATAATTTACTATACCTGATAATTATTTTTTAACCAGCCCCTTACATATCTTCTTGGCAATACCCGGCCCCTCATAAATGAATCCTGTATACACCTGTACAAGCGATGCCCCGGCATCCAGTTTTTCTTGTGCGTCTGCTGCGGTGAAAATACCGCCTGAAGCGATGATAGGAAACTTCCCTCCGCTCTGCTTATGTATATACCTGATAACATCCGTTGCTCTTTGCTTCAGCGGTAGTCCGCTTAGCCCGCCGGGATTAAGCTTGCTCACCACATTTGCGGGTGTTTTAAGGCCATCCCTGCTAATGGTGGTATTGGTGGCTACTATGCCATGTATGCCGGTAGTGAGCACTATGTCTATTATATCGTCCAATTGTTCGTTTGTAAGGTCGGGAGCTATTTTCAGTAGTATTGGTTTTCCTGCATCGTTTACCCTGTTCAGGTTTTGCAGCCTGCGCAGCAGCTCGGTAAGTGGGGCTTTATCCTGAAGTTCCCTCAAGCCGGGAGTATTGGGGCTACTTACATTTACTACAAAATAATCCACCACCTTCAAAAGTGCGACAAAACATTTTATATAATCCTCCGTGGCGTCTTCGTTTGGTGTGTTTTTATTCTTGCCAATGTTGCCGCCAATAATTATGCGTTCGTTTCGTTTCCTTAGGTTATTGGCCGCATTTGCCGCACCATCGTTATTAAAGCCCATCCGGTTGATCAGGGCCTTATCTGCAGGCAGGCGAAAGAGCCTTGGCTTAGGATTGCCGGGCTGGGCGAGGGGAGTGACAGTTCCTATTTCAATAAATCCAAAACCGAGGCATGCAAGGGAATCGGTAAATTTCGCATCTTTATCGAATCCGGCGGCAAGCCCCACCGGATTGGGGAAAGTGATTCCCCAAAGGTTGCGTTCGAGTGAAGGATCTTTTATGATAAACGAAGATTTGAGCATTTTGCGGATAAGCCCTACGGAATAGGCAAATGCAAGGCGTTTCATTACCCAGTGATGCACTTTCTCAGCGTCAATGTAAAAAAGGAACTTTCTTATTAATGGATACATTCGGAAGTAAATATTCAAAAGTCAAAACCTGGTAGTGTGGGTAAACCAACATAAACAAGCAGTTGCAAAGTTTGCAGTTGCAAAGATACTACGCCAATTTTAACAAAAATAACGATGACTGAACAGACTTATACTGTAATTTAGCGCAGTAATGCCAACCAGAGCTTTATTTCTCCTTTTTATGGTAATAGGTTGTTCGCCTTTATTTGCTCAGACAATAAGGGGAGAAGTACTGGATATGGATGAAAAATTCCCTGTAGAAGGAGTAAGTATTGTAAATATTTACACTTCGCTTGATATTTCAACTAATATGCAGGGCGCTTTTTTAATTGCCGCAGCTAGTGGCCAATTGCTTGAATTTAAGAAGCAGGGTTACAAAACCACTCGTGTAAGGATTCCGCACGGCTATGTTCCCTCTTATTTCAGGATTATTATGAAGCGTGGCCTGCCTGAAATAAATAATAATGCTTATGCCAATCATTCGAACAGGTATGACTACAAGAGCGATAGCATACGATTCAGGGAATTATACAAGCATGAACTGGATTTTCCGAAAATGTCAGCAATAGACATGATCGCTCATCCATTCTCTGCAATGAGCAGCAAAAACAGGGAGATATGGCAGTTCCAGGAAGAGTTTGACGATTTTGAGAAAGAAAGGTATGTGGATATGACGTTTAATAAGGAAATAATTGGCAAGGTAACAGGGCTTTCCGGTGACAGTCTGAATAATTATATGAGAAGGTACCGCCCCACCTATCAGCAATTAAGAACAATGAATGATTATACTTTCTTTAGTTATATTAAGAATACCGTGCACTATTATCGCAAGCCGAATACACCAAGAGGTGCACAATAACTTATTTTTTATAGCGGACGTTTTTTAGCGTTCAGGCATCTCTGATTTCAGGCCGATTGCCTGATATCGGTCTGCAATAAGTTACTTTTGTTGGTTAATATCATATACTGCTGTTTCATTTTTTCATAAAAGGCTTCGGCAGAACTATATCTATATGCGTCATTTGTCACCCCATACAGGTTGCCATTAATATTGAAATACGCAATAGCTTTTTGGGGGTTCTTGAGGAAGTGGTTTCCATTGTTAATGACGAAATCGTCTATCAGCATTTGAATAGAGCCTAATTCAAATTTGTACCCTCCTTCTTCTAATTTTATTATATTGAACCGGTACATAATGGCAAATTGGTCAATAATACTATAGCAAAAACCACGCAAGAAATTTGACTATTACCATTTTGAATGTTCCGTTATTATATATTTATTAAAATATAAATTGATTTTAATTGAATTTCAGTAGGTTGCAATTTTATTATCATTTACATGAAAATAAAATATATATAAAACGTACATAAAATTATTTATTGCTCTGACAACCCGGAATAAAAAAATGTAGAAAAAAGTACTCAGTTTTAGAGATTTCAAATCATTAGAGCTCAGAAAATTACCCCCAGACAAAGTAGCTATTTTTCGTTATTTGTCCTTATGATCTTATAAATTTTAATGGCGCTCATAAGCAGGACGATTAGAAGTATAATACCTGTCAGGCCCCAGATAATGCTGATTCCCTGCTTCACTACTACTACCATGATTATTGCGATAAGGAAGATAGTTGCTACCTCATTCCATATTCGTAGGTGGCCGGATGAGTATTTAAAAATACCTTTTGATTGCTGTTGATAAATAACATGCAATGTGATATGATATACATACAATCCAACTACAAAACAGAGCTTTATGCCCAGCCAGGGTAGGTAGGTGAAATTATAAATCGAATACCATGTCCACAGGCCGAAAATAAGGGTAAGAATGGCTGAGGGCCAGGTAATACCAAACCACAGGCGCTTTATCATAATACCGAATTGCTCTAGCAGAATTGTTCTGGCAGGCTCATGTTTTTCATTTGCTTCGGCATTGTAAATGAATAGCCTTACAATATAAAACAGGCCTGCGAACCAGGTCACAATGAAGATGATATGAAGTGCTTTAATATAGAGTGGCATCATTTATCCGAAGGTTGTAATTTCTAAGTAAAAATTCACATTAAAATATAGGTTGTCCATACTAATTATTAATAAGTTTAACAACCGCCGAAACCCATGCAGGCTGGATATTCATGCACGGGATAAAGGTAAATACTTCTCCCCCGGCCTTCAAAAAATTCTCTTTTTCACGAATCGCTATTTCCTCAAGCGTTTCAAGGCAATCGCTTACAAAAGACGGGCACACTACCGCAAGGTTCTTAATGCCCTCCTCAGGCAACTGCCCCATGCGCATAGTGGTAGCTGGTTTCAGCCATTCCGACCTGCCGAGTTTTGATTGAAAAGCCACGCTATATTTTTCAGCCGGCAAACCTAATCGCAAAGCAACCAGGCGCGTAGTTTCATAACATTGGTGCCGGTAACAGAACTTATGTGCCGGCGATGCGGTTATGCAACACTCATCTGTTTTCAGACAATGTGTGCCTGTAACATCGCTTTTAGCGATATGCCTTTCAGGTATGCTATGGTAGCTGAAAAGAAGATGCGTGTCCTTGTTTGTAAGGTAGGACCTTATGCTTTCGGCAAGTGCGTCTATGTATGCCGGGTTGTTATAAAAAGGGGGTATCATGCTGATGGTGAATGGGTACTTTCCGTTTTTATATACCTCTTTGGCATACTCAACCGCAGTTTCGTAACTCGACATGGCATAGTGCGGATACAATGGCAAAAGCACAACCTCTTCAATGCCCGGGTTTCCGGCAAGAATGTTGTCATAAGCTGCCTTCATTGAAGGATTCCCATACCGCATAGATATCTCTACAGGCTCCGGAATTTCTTTACTGAGCGCTTCCTTTAATTGCCTGGTAATTACAACCAGGGGAGACCCCTCTTTTGTCCAGATTGAATGATAGGCTTCAGCAGATTTTGGTGCACGGAAAGGAGTTATGATTCCTTTTACAAGCAGAGTTCTCCAAAGAAATGGAGTATCTATCACCCGTTCATCCATAAGGAATTCCTTTAGATAGTTGCGTACGTCACTTACACTGGTAGAATCAGGTGAGCCCAGGTTCATTAAAATAATTCCGCGTTTTTTCTTTTCAGCCATATATTTTAAGTCGAAAGTCAAAAGTCAAAAGTAGAAAGCCAAGGTGCAAAGAAAACAACTTAATATTTCAAGTGAACTAATACTGATAAAAATCATTTGATATTATGACGGGTAAATGACAATGATGCAATTACACTGTAGTCTGGGTAAATTAGTGCATTACAATACTGGTTTTGCGAGCTTAAAAACATTAGCTGGGCACTATATAAATGAAATAAATTGCGCCTTGCGTGAAAACTGTTTTGCATAAATCTATGCCGCGCGGAGTATAGTCTTAAAGTTGTTTTCAACCCTGTTTTTCACAAAAATAACAATCGAATGACCAAATATCCTTAATTTGCATATCATTACTATGGAAACTATTTTATTTGAGGATATTGGTGAGGTGGCCTATGATGTTGCCTGGGACTACCAGGAAAGCCTTTTACAGGCAAATCTGAAGATCAAGGCAAAGCGGTTTAATACCGAAAAGAAAGATTTTGAGGAAGAAGGCAGAACGCAACACCACTTACTTTTCTGTGAGCACCCGAATGTATATACATTAGGTAAGAGCGGCCACATGGAAAACCTGCTGGCGAATAATAATATGCTCAGGGAACTGGGTGTTTCTTTTTTTAAAACCAACAGGGGAGGTGATATTACATACCATGGGCCAGGACAGGTAGTAGGTTACCCGATACTCGATCTGGAACATTTCACAACAGACCTTGGTAAGTATATGCGCAATCTTGAAGAGGTGATCATACGTACTATTGGTCATTATGGAATTGAGGGTGGCAGGTTGCCGGGCGCTACAGGCGTATGGCTGGATGCTGAAATAAAAAGTAAAGCCCGCAAAATCTGTGCTATGGGTGTTCGTTGCAGCAGGTGGGTGACCATGCATGGCTTCGCGCTCAATGTAAATACCGATCTCAGTTACTTTAATCACATTGTTCCTTGCGGGATTACAGATAAAAGCGTAACTTCAATTCAGAAGGAATTGGGACATAAAATTGATGAACAGGAGATAAAATATTTGCTGCGGCACGAATTTGGTATTGTTTTTGATACAGTTATCAGGAACAGTGAAGGATTTATAAATTGGAAAGCCGGAAGGCCGGAAAACATGGAGACCGTATTATCATAAATAAGTTCAAAAATTGACATTGGCAAAGCGAAACATCACATATTATTGGGGCGACCGGAACCTGCTTATTAAGTTGGGTAACCGGACACACACGCGTATTCGCGCGCTCTATGTTGTTGAGTTTCTGTTCACCACCGGTATGGCTACGATATTCTTAATGGAATCCATGCCCTTCAAGGTTAGCTTTCTGCACCTGGCCGCAACTACAGGGTCTACAATATTATACTTGCTTGCCGCATACCGGTTCTTAGCCCGTATTTTTTTTACAGAACGGCTTATGCTTGACCAATATTCACTGACACTTGTGAAGAAAACCATTTTTTCACAAAGGGTGCGAAGGTATGACTGGCGCTCAATTGGTGTGTTGCACTACGAAGGTAAGGGCCGTAAAACCGACCACCCCCTGAAAGGCAAGTGTTTTGATTACCTTGGATTTGAGACCCAGGAACACCTTATTCAAAGCCTGCACCACGATGGCAATTTGTATTTTGATTCAACCGAAGGTCGCGTATATTTCGCTTCCGGGGTCTATTCATGGGATGCAGAAGAAATGGTGCAGATGATGAAGCTCTATATTGGCAATGCACTGCAGCTGGGCCCCGAATGGAAGGAGATGCTCCAGGAGCAGGAGTTTGATGATTGATTGAATCCTCTCACAATATGCGATACCTAAGATGCTCCGCATCGCTCGTGATTTTGATCTTGTTTTTCTTTTCGTCAAATGCGCAATCGAAGAAAACAAGAGCGTATACCGATACACCAAATTACGTTTCTGCTCATCAACTTGATTCAACAATAATAATTTGCACGAATTTGCTCAACACCAAAAAGCTGGACCAAATCACTGATGAACAACATAAGACGATTATCAGGTGTGCGAACACGATCTTCATGCATGGTGGAATTAACCCTGATGGCTATAATTATCAATCCGGTATATGCGTCACATTCAAAACTGCTTTTCACAACAAGAATTACGACCGGGAAATAATCAAGGTTTATCCCGACTGGTATCCAAACCGGGGGATGGGCTACTATTTCAGGAAACTGGATATAGAACTCGGCGGTACAGCTCATATATGGAGCAGGTTTACACTACTCTGATTCATGTTCCATAATGCAGATATATTTCCGCATTATGGAACAAATAATAATAATAAATAATCGTAAATAATTGATTTACAGTATTTTTATATTTTGGCACGTTCTTGGATATTAGGTGTCTGATAGTTCAGGATATCTGGAGTACCAAGGCAAAATATATGAAAAAGGTATTAAAGGCAATTATTATTGCCGGCGCGGTTTTTAGAAGTTATTCAAGTTCATTTGCACAAGTAACGGGGTCGTACTATATATCTTTAAAGATGGAAGCACCCATTACAATTGTGAATAATGTGAAAATTGAATTCTTCAACAGTGGTATTGTGGCATCGGGTTCCGTACATCCGAAACATGGTAAACGTGGTTCCAGTCAAACCACAGGCCCGGTTCCTCCACCCAAAACTCCGGAAGCACTTATGATATCAGCTGCCATACTCAATATTTCCGGCCACCCCGATTATACTTATGCAATTATGCTTCCTGCTTCCTGCACCATAATAAATGGTAATTATGAAATAAAGGAAGTGGTGCTCACAAGTTCACCAATATTCACTGGTAAATTAGACGAAAGAGGCATGCAGATGCTGACCGTTAAAGCTACCCTCATTACCTCTCCGATAATGCCCGGTATTTATTCCAATTCCACCTCCATTCCGGTGACGATAAATTATAACTGATTATTTTGTCAACGCTCCTATATTGTAAATGGGGTAAAATAGTGCATTTATAATTACAGGCTTTGCGAGCTTTGCTACTTCATAAAGCGGTTATACCAAAAAATTATTACTCGCGTCTTTGCGCCTCCTATGTTTGCGTGAGACTTTTTTTGCACTGATTTATACCGCGAGATTTATAACTTAAAATCCGGGTTGATTTTTTGTGCAATGGCTTCATATTTTCCCGCGCTGTCCGGTTCACCCAGCTTTTGCCAGGCTACTGCTATGTAAGGAATATCTTTCCGGTTATTGTTATCCAGTGAAACTCCTTTTTCGAAATACTCAATAGCCGGTTTATATTGCTGCATGTCGAAATAGGTATAACCAAGATTTGAGTATGCCTGGCTGAGGGTAGGGTCAGCAGCAATTGCCTTTTTAAATTGTTCAGCGGCCAAAGGTAATTTTCCGGCATAGCCATAAACAGAACCAAGATCATTTAATGTAGCTGCATCATTAGGTTTGTAATTTAAAACCTGTTTAAAATAAGCTTCAGCCGAATCGTAATTTTTTACCCCTGAAAAATTATTACCCATGCCCTTTAATACCTCGGGATTATTAGGTTCAAGCGCCAGGGTTTTATAACAGTAGATGATTGATGAGTCATACTGCCCGGTTTTGTTATAGCTGAGCGCGAGGTTATTCAGGGCTTCAGCATATTGAGGATAAATAGCTATTGCCTTCTTCGACCAGGCGTTTGCTTCATTCATTATTTGTTTTCGTTTTTCCGGGTCTTGTTCCTCAGTTGCTATATGATTATACAATTCCAATGCTACGAAATTATTGAGCCTGCAGTTATCGGGAGACTTTATAACATCCCTGGAAAACAGGGTGTAATTATCCACCCAGTCTGTATTGCGGTTAAGAGTGATTGCCGCAAATGCAATGCATACAGCCAGTATCGGTAATGCTTTGATGCTTTTCAATTGAGTCAGTTCCTGTGATCTTATCAGGTACTTTTCTGTTGTAAGCGCTATTACCAAACAAGCGCCTGCCGATGCAAAAAACATGAGGCGATCAGCCTGCATGACGCCTATTATGAAAGGAATATTGGTAAATAAACTCAGCGTACACAGGTAAAAAAGAATGCCGAAAGCCCATGGGTCTTTTTTATTTTTAAACAACCTGTAAATGCTCCATGCCAGGAGCGCCACGTATGCCGACAAAGATGCCAGTACCCAGAGGTTACCAAATCCGACATAAGGAATACTGTTGTAAGAGTAATCGCAAATAAGCGGGTAGGGTATTATTGAAAGCTTTAAGTAATTCCCCAGTACCAATATAGCAGTAGCTATCTGCGATGCTGCCGACGGGGCTCCGGTTATTGCGTTGTTTATGAAATTATAGCTGATCATGCCATCTGCCTTGTATTCATTAATTACCTTTGTTCGGATGATGATAAAAGCGGCCATTACTATGATGGTAATGGAGGTTATATAAACGGACCGCCTCCTGTTCTCATTACAGTAAAAGAAAAAGATTAGCGGTATAACAGTAACAAAGGTGAATACAGTTTCTTTACCAATTACTGACAGGAAAAGACAGCAGGCGCCGGCAAGTAATTGGCTCCATTTACCTTGCCGGGCGTAATTAATGAATAAATTGAGTGAAAGAAAAGCAAAGAAAAAGCATATCAGCTCGTCTCTGCTTTTTATATTCGCCACAACTTCTGTGTGGATAGGGTGGAGTGCAAAAAGCAAGGAGGCTATAAATGCAAGCGATAGCCGTTCATCGCCAAATAATTTTACCAGGAAAAAGAAGAGTAGCATGACACAGGCTGCAAAAATGATTACATTAATTACATGTCCTGCAAAAGGGCCGGGGCCAAATAACTGGTATTCTGTAGCAAACATTATCAGTGACAGCGGCCTGTAGGTGTCCGTCATGTTTTGTGTAAAACCCTTCAGGCGTGGCGTAACCAGTAATTCCGGGATTCCTTTTATTCCTTCTTTTACAAAACTGTTTTCTTTTATCACCATCAGGTCATCGAACACATAGCCGTTTTTCAATGTGTTGGCATAAACAGCCAGAGACAGGAACCCAAGTAAAATACCAAGTTTCAGTTTTATAGAAAATCTGTTGAGTGATATTCCCTGATTTGATAATTTATTTTCCCTGGTGGCGTAACTATTAGTAGCAGGCTGCATCATCATTTATTTTGTCTTGGTGCCATTTGTAATTAAATCGCGTTTCTTGGAAATTATTTATGCAGGATAAATTATCCCTGCAAACATATTACTTATAGAAAAAATATTCTATGATTTTGGTCAATCTGTGTTTGAAATGTTGGTGTTTCAGTAAAGCTGCCTGCCCGCAACTGTAACTGATAAAATGTGCTCCTAATGTGCACCGGAAAACTTGCCTGCCGGCAGGCAGGTTTGTGTATTATATTTATGAAGATAAATAGATATTTGTCATGGTGAGCCGTCATAGTGAGCTTGTCGAACTACGATCCATGACTGCTGAGCACATATTCTTAGATTGATCATTGCTATGAAGTACATGTATCCCCGTTTGTAGTATAGTTATTCACACATGACTGAAATCATATTCTTACTATTTGCATTATTGTAGGTTTGCAGCAAAATTCGGCAAATTGAAAACAGCCAACCCATATTTTGATAAACTTTAATGATAAAATGTATGAAAAATATTATTAGCCTTTTACTTTTAGCATTCGTTTTCACCGGAATTAATAATGTTGCGGCAAAGACAAAAAATAATAGAGAAATAAAAGGAGTTTCGTCAACTAATGTAAAGAATGTAAAGAACGAGAAGAAGGATACTAAGGTTGAAGCCGATAAAATCAAAAAAAATGCACCCGGTGAGGACACTACCTCCAAAGACCCGGACTTCCACTTTTACACGCCTAAATATAAACGTGGCATAAACATTCAGGATGTATACGTTGGCATAGGTGGTGGCTGCACAGTGGGCAAAGGCGGTGTTAACGCACCTTATAATACCGGGGTAGCCCTCAATACCACCTATGGTATTCCACTTTATAATAAATACTTCCTCCTGGAGATCAGCAACAATGCAGAGTTTATGTTTGCTCCAAATAAGGATTGGTTCGCTAAAGCATTTGGGGTGCAAAAATCAGATCTCAGGGGAGTAGGCGCGGGATTTACCGATGAGTTAACCATGGGCCTCCATGTTGTAATAGCAGGCAGCCGGAAGTTGTCATTAACCGCGGGCCCTATGGCTGGTGGTAAATTGACCAATTTGCCTTCCATGAAACTGGACGGTATGATGTATTATGTTTCTGCTCCCATATCGTTTTGCTATGGCCTGAAAACCAACCTGTATATTGGCGATCATTTTTATTGTTATGCACAATATTCAAATTCCACCACAACCAACATGGTTTCCTACACATCACAGATCGTTACTGATTATTCCCAGACTGTGCGCCACATACCTGTTGATATGGGTACGATAAGGGTGGGCGCAGTGTTAGTGCTTGAGCCCTGGTGGTAGGTTTTTGCAGTTTACAGTTTGCAGTTTACAGTTGACAATTTGCTGAATACGGGTAATCCGAAAATAATATTTTTCTAATGGATGCCTTGCCGGGTTCCGATTTCAATTACTTCAACTATCAGTTGATCATCAAAAATGTGGTAGACAATTCGATAATCACCAACTCTTATTCTGTAACCGTCCCTGCCATGAAGTTTTAAGTATCCATGTGGGCGTGGGTTAATCGCAAGTGCTGTGATTGCTTGCTTAATATTGGAATAAAATGGTTCATGGATTTTTTCCAATTCTTTAAACGCCCGCCTCGTAAAACTTAACGAATAGGCCACTATTCCTTGTTTTTACGTTTGGCTTCAATCATTTCAAAGGCCTCGTCCATCTGTATTCTTTCCCCATCATCTTCCGAAATAGCTTCATCATACAGGCGTATATCCTCGATTTCTTCGAGCTCATCCATAATGCTCTTGAATTCTGTAGCGGGCAGTACCACCATCTTCTGGCCGGCAGTGTCTGTAATAAATTGCGGATGCACAGTTACCATGATCTTTATTTTTAGCCTTTACAAAGTTGATGCATTTTTTTGAGAAATAAGCTATAATTTTTTATTTGACTTTGATATGTTTTAGATTAAAAGCTTCCCTGATACGCAGAGTACTCCGGCACTGTATAAGCTATGCTTTGGAGAGACAACAGAGACGGAAGAAAGCTGGATGTAGTATTCTGTTCGCCAATCAGGGTGCCGGTAGCTATCGGCAGGCTACCACCACGACGTAGTCTGGAGACTACGCCGAACTGTTCTTTTTTGTTCTATTTTTGGAAGACTACATGGAACTGGGGAGACACGGCGGAGACGGTACTGGGGCTGTAAAACCGTTGTTCAGGATGTTAGCGTAGCGCATCCGGAACGGTAAATAGGAAGCCGTTCTGCGAACGGAATTCAGGGAACTAATGTTGATGCTATACGTAGGTAAGCTCCAATAGACCCCTTCTGTTATAAAAGTCCCGCGCGCTGCTGTAAATGTATTCCTCCTCCAGTTCCACAATTCCTGCCCGAACGGGGTTCTGGTGAATATATTTCAGTTTCTGTTCGAAAAAATCCATTGTTCTTATTTCTTCAGGATGGTTGCCCGGTTGCCAGAAAGTGACATCTTCTTTATTTTTTAACAGCCAAAGCATCCAGTTTTTCCTACTTTCCCGCGGGTTGTTTTCTATTGCATTTACAATTTGCTTTGAAGTGAATTTCTTGAAGTCCCTTAATGCGTCGCTGAGTTCATAACCCTCCTTACAGGAAGCATTCATATGCAGGTGGTTACTCATGATTACCCACCCATATATACATAGGCCTTTCTTTTCCTGGCAATGTTTCAGGCTACCTATCACAATATCCGCATATTCTTTGCGTGTGAACACATCAACCCACTGCACAACTGTGGCGGTGATGAAATGTATTCCTTGCTGGTCAATGATCTTATATGCGAATCCCATATTGCAAATTTTTGCGCAACAAGATAATCATTTGCATTCAATTTTAGCATCAACTTCAATTCAATGAATGCCGATTGCAAATCGGAGTTTATTATTTGTACCGGATACGCTTCGCTAACATCCGGAACAACGAGAAGAAATTTCCCTAATTACTAAGTTTAACTATACAAACATTAGATATTGAGTCATTATTTATCTTATACATAACTTTTAGAAAAGTAGGAAACAAAAATGCGTTTCTAGAATAATTACCAAATATCTCATCATCATATCCGATATCAACACTCAGGTAACCATTGACTATGTCAGAAAAAAAAATCTTAATTTTTGACTTGATATTTTGCCCGCATTTGATTTTATTAAGGTCGATAGTGTCGCCCGAAAACGACAAAGGATTGTTCATTTCAAGAAGCCAAATTGAATCATATTTTGCTTTAAAATACTCGTCGCAAAAAATAGTTGAAAACGGCAATAAATATTTAGAAACAGAAACTCTTTGGTCCCATTTTAATTGCTTTTTTGACAGCTCAGGTAACCTTGATATAACAGATGAGTCAGTAGAAAAAAACATAATATCTTATTATATAAATCTTTGTTAGCTTGGGCAAATAAACTTCCTTGCAACCAAACTATAAAAAAGAAGCAACACTTAACAGTCTTCATCTATGAATTATATTTTTATAATATTCGATTGATTTTTTGCGGTCTTCTACTTTCTCTTTTTTTGTTCTATCTGATTTCCGTCCCCGCTGTGTCTCTCCAAAACATAGCTTGTGCGATGGGGGAGGACTCGGCGGAGTCGGGAAAATACACATAATTTTACTCCCCCTTCCACTTCTTCACAATCAACGTAGAATTGGTACCACCGAAGCCGAAGGAATTGGACAGGAAGGAATCGAATTCGCAGTCGAGGGTATTCATGACGATGTTGAGTCCGGCGGAGTCTTCGTCGGGCTCTTCGAAGTTGATGTTGGGGGCAATGAAGTTGTTTTCCATCATCAGCATGGAATAGACGATCTCACTGGCGCCTGCCATCCAGCATTCGTGCCCGGTCATGGATTTGGTGGAACTGATATGCGGGGTTGCCGGGCCGAAAACAGTCTTTATAGCCTTAGCTTCGCTGGCATCGCCCGCCTTTGTGGAAGTGGCATGCGCGTTGATGTAACCAATGTCAGATGGCTTCATGCAGGCATCTTTGATAGCCCTTTCGAGTGATTTCTGGGGGCCTTCCACAGTTGGGTTAGAGATGTGGGAGCCATTGGAAGAGAATCCGTAACCAACCACTTCGCCCAGGATTTTTGCGCCGCGTCTTTGGGCAGATTCCAGGCTTTCGAGTATTACCGTTGCTGCTCCTCCACTGGGCACTAGGCCGTCGCGGTTCTTATCAAACGGGCGGGATGCTTTGGTAGGTTCGTTTTCTTTTTGGGAGAATGCAGCAATGCTGTCGAAGTAGGTCATGGAATAGATATTGGTTTCCTGTGCGCCTCCACAGATAACCGCATCCTGCATCCCATTCTTTATAAAAATATAACCAAGACCGATGGAATGGGAACCACTCGCACACGCAGCGCTGACAGTAAAATTAACTCCGCGTATCTTGAAAATAGTGGCGAGATTCATATTCACCGTAGAGTTCATGGTTTGAAATACATAACCCGAACCCAGCATCATGGTATCCTTCTTTACGCGTACTATATCTATGCCTTCGATGACAGGTAATGCAGAACTGTCGTTACCGAAAATGAGCCCTAATTCATGGTTGTCTAAATATTGGGTATCCATGCCGGCCATCTTAAGCGCTTCCTGTGTGGCCACAAATGCATACTCTGCCTGCTCGGGCATCATAAGCCTGGCGCGGCGGTCGAGCACCCCTTTAAGATTCGGTCTTTCCACAAACCCGGTAAGCCCTGACCGGTAACCAAATTCTTTGCGTTCAGGCAGTAATACTATACCCGACTTTCCCTGGTACAAAGATTCTTTAACCTCCTGAAGGTTTTTTCCAATGCACGAATAAATTCCCAAACCTGTTATAACTACCCTGTTCATTCTGAAAATTTGGTACGATAAGCGCAAAGAGGTTTTGTAATTGGTGAAATAAATTCCCCAAAACCATTATCACCTACCTGTGGAAATGGTCCAAAGACAATCCGCGCTCTATAAATTGTTAATAGTATTAGTTATGAATTCGATAAATGTAATATTCTTTTGTCAAAGGTAAAGTTTTCTGTAAAAAGGTGGCTGATTTTCAATGGTGAATGCTTAAAAAATGTGCATTGGTGGATAAAAGAAGCTTGAAGTGGCTATATAATACTTCGCACGTGTTGTCAAGTATAAATGACATTGGCTTGAAATCGCAGACTTGTATGAAGTTTTCTTATCTAAATTTCTAAATTTATTTAGCGTCCATCTTGCACCGTTATTCATTTAGAATTATCTTTTCTGAAAATTTGAGAATGATGCGACGAAATTTATTGCTGATAATTGCGATTATGGTACTGGCTTTTGTTTCATGCAGGGAAAAAGTACCTCCCACAAAGGAACATTTCAATAAGGCCAATGAATTTCTGTTTAAAGATGACCTTGTCAACGCAAAGCAGGAATATGAACTGGCTGTAAAACTTGACAGCAATAACTGGCAGGCTTGTTATGAACTGGCAAGTGTTTATGAACTGGAGGGAGATTTCAAGAATTCATTTTATTACTTCTCGAAAACAATCAGAATAAACCCGAATTATGCTATGGTATATTTTAACAGGGCCAACCTGGAAGAAGGAGTAGGGGACGAGGTGTCAAGTATGAAAGACCTCAGCCAGGCAATATCGCTTAAAAAGGACTTTTTTTCGGCAATTCTGGCACGGGGCCGCAAGGAATTCACGCAGGGTAATTTCAAGGAGGCAATTACAGATTTTGATGAGGCTATAAAGTTGAGATCTGATTTTTATATAGCCTACAGTATGAGAGGATCCAGCAAGTTCAAATTGGGCGATTTCGCAGGCGCTATCAGTGATTTTGATATGGAGATACAGCTTTTCCCGAATCATATGATGGGGTATGTGAACAGGGGCATTGCCAATGGCGAGAACAAAGATTACCGTGCGGCAATCAAAGATCTGAGCCTTGCCATACAGGTGGATCCGCTATGGTCGCAGTCTTACATTTACAGGGGTTTGTATTACGCAAAAAACAATAATAATGACAGTGCCTGCGGAGATTTCCGGATGGCTGTAAAATTAAAGAACCCGCAGGGCGAATCTTATTCAAAGCAGTACTGCGGAGGGAAGTAGTTGATTGGTTGTCCTTCGGCGGGGCTCAGGATGACAGATTGGTTGATTGATTGATTAATTGATTGGTTGTCCTTTGGTTAAGCTTTGGATGACAATTGGTTTTGATAAAATTAACAGACTTTATATTTTCATTTCTTTATTTTCATACCTTGGTATCCGGAATCTTAACCTCTCTCTTATAGTCTTCAATGAAATGGAAACAAATTAAATGGAATGTACGGTATGTAATGCAGTATTTTCCGTTTACGCCAAATACTGTTTTGTGCGCTTTGGCAGGATGGGGTACCTTCTATATTCTTAACAAAAAAACCCCGAAGGGGGAAGAAATGTCTGCCTTCCTTCCATTCATCATTATTATGGGAAAGGTGGCTTTATGGTTTCTGGCGGCACTTGCCGGATTGTCTGTATTGAGCACGTTTGCTGCCTTTTTTTATTACCTGTACCTGAAAAACAAAAAAGGGTACAAGCTGGAGATCAATTTTACCACGGAAGCAAAAAAGGGAAAGAAGATCAGGCTCTTCCTCAATGCACGGATGGAAGGGGTGATACGGCCGTTGCTTGGGTTTGTGAAAGGCAGGCTGTACTATGATGATAATGTAATGACCGAACGATTCGGGCTGCTATCGAACAAACGCAAAGAACAAAGCCTTTGGCACAGCGCTATTACCGGCAGGAGCAGGATGACACTGGCAGATATTAAAGAGTACGACCTGAAAGGAGGCTTTATCTATTTCCAGGATATGCTGCATATTTTTTCTCTTGCTGTTGCACAGCCTATAGGGGGGCATTTTTACCAGCCGCCTGTATTATTGGAAGAAGAGAATGCTGATGTGTTCCCGAAGAAGACGGAGACTATGGATGTGCGCATAGAGCAATTGCGGCGGGTGGAAGGAGAGCCGCTTAACTATAAGGATTTCGAGTCGGGAGATGATGTGCGCAGAATAGTATGGAAAGTATATGCTAAGAACAGGGAACTGGTAGTTAGAATACCTGAAATGTATGAGCCCTATGCATCCCATCTGTACTTCTATGCATCTTTTTATGCCGATGTAAAAGCGCACTGGCTGGGCGAGGGATACCTGAAGGAAATGCTCAACTACTACAAGAACTGCATTTGGACAATATACGATACGCTTTCTAAGAAAGAATGGGAAATGAGGTTTATCCCGGACCAGCTATTCCATATACCGGAGCAACTGACTGAAGATGAAAAAAGCATGCGTGTGATCAGCAACAGCAACTGGCACAAGGATACTTCATTACAACAGTATTTTAATCCGAAGAGTGGAACCGTGCTTTGTATTTCATCGCTTACAGATCCGCATGAATTAAGGAATATACTGGACAGGTGCGATGCATCTACCGTTGTTTACTTTGTGAAGTTATCTAAGGTGTTCAAACATTTTGCGCCGTTGACCTTACTCAGCCGCGTAATACTACAACCACCCAAAGACAGGCTTTCGAAACTCCGTGCCCGCTGGACCTTCTCGCCTATGCGTATTCAGGTGCACAAACGTGAAAAAGAGATTGAGGAATTACTGAAGAAAAGCGATGTGACTACGGGAGTGATATGATTTATACTGCAAACGGGATAGAATAGTGCATTAACGAAACATGGATTTTGCGAGCTTGACAACTACATAATGTGTTTATAAGCAAACAATTATTACTCGTTTCTTTGCGCCTCTGCGCCTTTGCGTGAACCATTTTCTTGCACTGATTTATGCCGCGCGAAGTATAACTACGGAATAGCTATAGTAACACTCTGGTTATTGGTAAAAGGTACCGTTACTGCCTTCCAGTCAACCTTTGAGTCGCTTGTTTGTGTCTGAACGTTTGAGGAGGAATAGGCTAGTGTCATGTCACACATACTATGACGCATAATTTTTGTACCTTTGTGCAAAAACTATGGAAAAGTACAAGGTTACACTAACGGAGCAGGAAAGGGATGAATTGCTGTCGATAACTAAGGGCGGGACACATACATCC
>CAIMDZ010000013.1 GCA_903839875.1 uncultured Bacteroidota bacterium | reverse complement strand
ATATGGCGACGCTACCAGCCTGCTTTTATCATCTTTAGCGCTAAACCTACGTAAAAAAATATAGTTTTTGTTTGGAATTAAAAGTGATTTTGTTCCTTCGCACAAACTGATATACTGAGGTTTATTCTTTTTATTTACCGGCCAGTCAAATAGCATTTTAGCAGTATTGATTAGTTGAAATAAAGGTGCTAAAAAGACAGTCCCGTTTTCATATTTTTCATATAAATACTCCGTTGCTCTGAATGATACAACAGGTCCAGTTGAAATCTGTATGCCATATTGGTGGAGATTACCCCGCCATGATTTAAAGAGTCTGACTATTTTGTCTTCTGTTTCATTAGTAGGAAGATGCAATATTTTTTCTTTTGAATTAAAGTCAATCAATTCATTTGCTTCGTAGCGTTTTTCAGTAAAGTGTTCTATATCTTTAATGCCAACTGAATGTGTGACAAGTATTTGCGGTAAAGGATAATTTAAATTTAGTTTTTTCCCCTTTAAAATTAATGTTTCCTGCAATACACTATCCCGATCAAATGTATCAGTTCTTGAGCCAAACAAATGAATTTGGTCTATTTCAATTTCCTTTAAGAATTCCTCTCGGAAAACCCGAAAGTAATTACCTGATGCAAAACTTCTTGGCGTAATAAAAATCAACTCTCCATTTTCTTTTAACATTTTGGCAGCAGCCATCATAAAGATTGCATAAATGTTTGGTTGTCCCCATACGATAGATTTAGCAATTATTGCTCGAATATCTTCCTTCTGTATTTTAAAATAAGGTGGATTGGAAATAACAACATCAAAAGTGTTTTTATTAGATTCAGGAAAAAGGGTGACAGATTCTTCAAAACATCCTTTATTTTCAATTACAAAATCATTTGAATGAAGAATTGCTTTAAAAGTTACTTTTTGTTTCTTTAACCAAGTAGTTAAATAATTCAGGACTGCATTTGTGAAAGGCAAAATATCGGAATCGGTTTCATAAACCACCAATTCTATTTCCGATAAATCTTTATTTTGTTTTACAAGTGTTTCAATAAGAGAACACGAAAGAATTGCAGTGCCACATCCCGGGTCGAGTATTTTAAATTTATTTTTTTGTGCCTGTTTTGACAGCCCTGCCATAAAATGAGCAATTTTAGTGGGTGTAAAAAACTGCCCATTAATTTTTTTATGCTGTGCTGTTACGGTATTAGCATATAATAGACCTACCCTATCAGCAAAATCACTCGGCAACTCATCGTCTAATGGCAGCATATCTATAGCTTTCTTCATAAAAACAAATTTAGTTAAAAGGAGGCATACCTTTTGCATCATAAACTATACTTAGCCCTATTTCCTAAATATTTTATACTTTAACACTCCTTTTAAAATCAATTTTATGAAATCAATAAAAATTGCGTTCCTGTTTTTTGTCTTGTTTTTTACTACTTCGGTATTCGCAAAGGACAAGGAAAAAGACAGCAAGTATGAGTGGAACGAAACCAGGTCTGCCGGTTACTCCTACAAATATGTCACTAACGACCCTATGAAAGCGAGGTTCTACACTTTGAAAAACGGGCTAACCGTTATACTCAGCCCAACCACTAAAGAACCACGCATGCATGTGTTTATCGCTGTTAAAGCAGGGAGCAAAACCGATCCCGCCGATCATACCGGGCTGGCGCATTACCTCGAGCATATGATGTTCAAGGGCACGCAGAATTATGGCTCCATGAGCTGGTTCAAAGAAAAGCCGATGCTCGATAAAATAGACTCACTTTATGAAGCCTACAACCATACCAAAGACGAAGGAAAACGCAAGTCCATCTATCACCGTATAGACTCTGTGTCAGGTTTGGCAGCTAAGTTTGCCATCGCCAATGAATACGATAAAATGATGGGATCAATGGGCGCGAAAGGCACAAACGCTTTTACATCATTTGAAGAGACTGTTTATACCGAAGATATTCCGTCCAATGCTGTTGATAAATTCCTGAAGGTGCAGTCAGAGCGTTTCCGCGATCCTGTATTCCGCATTTTTCATACTGAGCTGGAAGCAGTGTATGAAGAAAAGAACAGAACCCTCGACAGCAACCCCAGGAAAGTATCGGAGATGATGCTGGCCAATTTATTCCTGAACCATAATTATGGCAAGCAAACTACCATCGGAACCGTAGAGCATCTGAAGAACCCTTCCCTGCTCGAGATCCGCAAGTACTTCGAGACCTATTATGTGCCCAACAACATGGGCGTTATCATCGCCGGCGACTTCGATCCCGATGTAATGATCAAAAAAGTGGAACAGTACTTTTCAGAAATGGAAAAGAAGAAAGTGCCTAAGTACGAATATAAACCTGAGGTACCAATTACCGCTCCTGTAGAAAAAGAAGTATTTGGTCCGGACGCTGAGTTTGTGGCAATCGGTTACCGTATGCCCGGTGTTCATGACAAAGACGCGCTCCTTGCCGACCTCGTTGGCCAGGTGCTCACCAATGGCCGTGCCGGCCTCATTGACCTGAACCTCGTTAAAAAACAAAAGCTCCTCCGTGCTTCTGCCAGCGCAGATATTCTTGTTGATTATGGCTACATGAACTTCCAGGGTACGCCTACAACAGGGCAGAACCTTAGTGAAGTAAAAACCCTCATCCTCGGTGAAATTGAAAACCTTAAAAAAGGCAATTTCGATGACGACCTGCTGGTGTCTATTGTCAATAACCAGAAGAAAGCCATGATGCAGCAGAACGAAAAATATGGCTCCCGTGCGTCTGCATTAATGGGCGCCTTTGTAGGTGAAGAAGACTGGCTGGATGATGTTTCCTACACCGACCGGCTATCCAAACTCACTAAAAAAGAAATCGTTGACTTTGCCAATAAATACTTTAAGGACAATTACGTTGTTGTATATAAGCGCAAAGGCGAAGACAAGAATGTAACAAAGGTTGAAAAGCCACCTATTACGGCAGTAGAGACCAACCGTGACCAGCAATCCGCATTTGTGAAAAATGTGATTAATGCCCCTGTTGAACCGGTAAAGCCTGTATGGCTGGATTACAATAAAGACATTACCAAGGGCAGCATCGGTCCTGCTGAAGTGTTGTATGTACATAACGATGAAAATGGCCTGTTTAAATTATCATACCGCTATAAGTTAGGTACCTGGAACGATAAGAAGCTGGCTGTCGCCGCGTCCTACCTGCAGTTCCTCGGAACAGATAAAAAGACTGCGGAGCAATTTTCAAAAGAACTTTACAAACTCGCCTGCACCTTCAGCATGAGGGCCGATAATGAATACACAACCATAAATATTGAAGGCCTGCAGGAAAATTTTGATAAGGTCGTTGCCCTGTACGAAGACCTGATTGCCAATTGCAAACCCGATGATGAAGCCCTCAAAGCGCTGAAGGGACGCATCAGTAAAAGCAGGGCCGATGCCAAAAATAATAAAGCCCAGATCATGTCGGGACTTGTATCCTATGCCCGGTATGGCGCCGACAATCCATTTAACAATGTGCTGAGCAACGATGAACTGAAAAACCTAACCAGCGCTGAACTGGTGGATATTCTGCATAGTTTGTCAGGCTACAGCCACCGGGTTTTATATTACGGTCCTGCTACTTTGGGCACGCTGACCAGTTCTTTAAAAACGGCACATAAATTACCCGACATGTTTAAACCCGTGCCTGCACCCAGGGTATATTCCTTTACCACGCAAACGGCTAACCAGGTATTGTTTGCCGACTATGATATGGTGCAAAGCGAGATCCGCTGGGTAAGGAATATACCCGGCTACGACCCTGCCAAACAACCGGCGCTCAATATGTTTAATACCTACTTTGGCGGCGGCATGGGTTCATTGGTTTTCCAGACCATTCGCGAAAGTAAGGCGCTGGCCTACTCTACCAATTCATACGTGGCTACCCCGGAAAAGAAGGAAGACCCTTACTATGTAGGCGCCTATGTAGGTTGCCAGGCCGATAAATTTAATGAGGCAGTAAAGGCTATGAATGAACTGCTCAACGACCTTCCCTCTGTAGAAAATAATATGCTGGCTGCCCGCTCAGAACTAAAAAAAGGCATTGAGACAGAACGCATAACCGGTGACGACATCATCATCAACTATCTTGCCGCCGAACGCCGCGGACTGAACGAAGATATCAGAAAGAGCATCTACGAACATGCCGACAAGCTAGGCTACGACGACCTGAAAAAGTTTCATTCCGATAATATGGCAGGTAAGCCATTCACCTATTGCATAGTAGCTTCTGAGAAGAAACTCAATGCCGACGATGTGCAGAAATGTGGTACAGTGAAGAAGCTAAGCCTGGGGGAGATTTTCGGGTATTAGTGATCAATCCGGAATTCAACAATGCCGAAAATTAATAAAGAAAGAATCGTCCCAAAATGGAACGATTCTTTCTTTATTTGCAGCCATCCGGTATTATTTCATCAATATAAGTTTGGTGACCACCGATGCACTGCCCGAAGTAAGGCGGCACAAATACATACCTGCCGGAAGTGCTGTTGCATCAAATAATACACTATTCAACACCCCCGCATGAAATTCACTATTTACCGGAATAGCCACCTCGTGACCCAGCAAATCATAAACCGCGATTTTCACCCTTCCGTCTTCAGGAACAGTAAATTCTATTGTAGTGGTATTGCTGAACAGATTAGGTTTTGCACATAGGGTAAGGGCCGGTGAAACTGGCTGTTGGAGTGGTTCTGCTCCGGTGGTGACAGGGCAAATATTCCGTCTGTAAAATATCTGCTTCGTAGCACTATCGGAATACAAAACATGAAGATACACACAGCCGCTTCCATATGAGATGGACGGTTGCTGCCCGCCATTTGCCAGTGACACAGGCGTTGACCATGTAGCGCCGCCGTCTGTTGAATTCATATACATTGCAGCCCGGCCCATACTTATCTTATAGTACACCATGTCCATATTCATACCATTGCGCACCAGGTAGGGGTAGGCATCCTCACTTGGGGTGGTAGTAATACGCGGCGGTGTGGAAACCCACGTAGCGCCGGTATCGTTTGACTCAGGAAGATAAACGTCGTAATTCCCCAGAATTCTGTTCCCGCACGCCACATCCACATGAGCGCCGTTGAGGCACACCATTGCTGTGTACGATTCATCACCCAGTATATCTGTTTCGGGTCCCCAGGTTACGCCGTAATCCGGTGAGTGAATGTAGAATATATGCATCTGACCGGTCCGATTATCATTCCAGGCGAGGTGTATATTGTTTCCCGATGCCATAATCGCCGGGTCTTCCGAACGGCCTGCGGCATGCGAAAGTTGTTGTTCCGTTCCCCATGTGGCGCCATTATCCATCGAACGGTTGAAAAATACTTCCGTATTGCCGGTTGTAATTTCCTTATTAAGCGATACTACTACCATTGACCCGGATGCGGCTACCCCAGGCCAGAATTTGGTGCTGGTATCCAGGCACACATTTGCGCCCCATGTTCCGCCGCCATCCAGGGAGCGTTTGTAAAAAGAAGCCGGGTGTCCGAGCGAACTATCTATCCAAACTACATGCACAGTTGCTCCCGATATTGCAATAGAGGGCATCTTTGCGGTGCCCATGGTATCCGTGATATTGGTTTCAGTAGTCCAGGTCACCCCCCCGTCAATCGAACGTTTGTAATAGATCGCACACCCCAATGTCCGCCTGTCTTGCCATATCACATGCACTGTATCTCCATTCACGGCCATACACTGGCTCATATCCTCGTTTAGCGACGCGGAGAATGCATAAGGAGATAAATTAACAGGGGCGGTCCACTGAGCGAAAACTCCCGAAGAACAAATGATCAGCCCAATAATTTGCAGCGAAATAAGTGTAGTTCTATTCATAATCATTAATTTATCAAAATTGGTGCAGGCATATTCACCGCTGCTTTTTTTTAATTACAAACAAATAATACGGCAACGTTTATAAATCAGACAGTTAATAACCGGCAATGGTTGGTTTATCGCAAAAATGCCCATGGCAATCAATTATCAACGCCGTATGAAAACAAGGTAAGAGTTTTGTATTAATTTTCTGTAACTTAGTATGCTAAAATATGCTCTTATGAAAAAACTAATTCATGTTCTTCTCTCACTGTTCTGCTGCATGACCTCCTTTGCACAGGACGGACTTTTTGTGCGTGCGCAGGCTGGCGCCGGCACTTCCACAATCAAAGATATTTCCGAACATTTCGGGAACGCGCGCGACTATTGTGATTGCGGGTATGACCTTGGCAGTCCAACTACCTCTGCCTCCGTTGGTCTCAACGCAGAGATTGGCTACCAATACAAAATTGTGCGGCTTACCACCGGGCTTGAATTTATTACTACCGGCAACCTGCAGAACGCCCGCGCATTCTCTTTCTCTACCGGCGTTACTCATTATTATCCCCTCACTGATGTGTACAAAACATACAACCATCTGCTGATACCTGTCAGCCTGTCTTTCAAAATTCCACTGAGCAAACGATCTTCTTTATTTCCTGAAATAGGCACCCGGATAATGTTTATCTCGGAAAATGATAAGCTTTATGGCCACTCAGACATCAAGGGCCACTTCTTAGCAATAAAAATGAATTACGAATATGCCCTCAGCAAAAAGCTATCTGTGGCCATCACACCTGCCTGGTACTCCATCGCCACACCGGTTTTCTACACACCAAAGGCTGATTACAACCGCCTTATTTCATTCAATAGCGTGCTGATGCTGCAGGCAGGGGTAGTCTGGCATATGCATCACCCGAATTCCGGCAATCAGGCAGGAACCGGCACAGAAGAAAACAAGAAGAAATAAAGACAGCTATGCTTGACAAGGGATAAACTTGCCTACCGGCAGGCAGGTTTGTAAATTGTATTGAGGAAGCAAAATAGATTACTGTCGTGGTGAGTTGTCATAGCGAGCTTGTCGAACTACGAACCATGACTGTTGAGCACATATTCTTAGATTGACCATTGCTATGAAGTCACAACTTTATCCCCTGTGGACTAATGCAAAAGTTTCCACGCAGTCAGTATTGCAACCTGCTCCCGCTTGTTTGCTGGGCGTGTTACATAGATAAAACGGCATTATAATGTTTAGTCCAAACACCATGCGGGCTTAAAAACATATTATATGCCGACCTGCCTTGCCCATACCTGTCTTGTGATTGATGTAAGGAAGCCTGAAGGGCTTCAATGTGAATAGCCGCCGGTGAAACAATAACATGGGCCAACCCTGAAAGGGTTGAATGTGGTATGGGAAATACCAAAACCACATAAGTCAATGACATTACCGCGTGTAGTATACTGATTACACAATGGATTGATTAAAATCATCCCGGGTGCAAACCATAATCATTTGAGCACCTTAATTTGGAAAATAATATTGCGTAATTATGAACGCACCTATGAATTTGTATAAAGTAGATTTTGAGGATAATAAAGCTATTTCATCTTCAAAAATTGATTTTGATGGCGAAGACCATATTAAATTTGAAGATGCGGGAGATAATTACACCATTAAATGGATTACTATTTATGCCAATGATACTCAAAACAGCATTAAGGCTGCCAATGATGTAGCAAGAAACATCCTCAGCCTTTTGTAGATTTCCTGCTACAAAGCCGGTGATGAGCAGCCATGCAACGCGATTATGATTGTTTGCCTTGCAGAGATTAACAGGCATTGATGTTAGTTATTTGCCCCGGCCTGGTTGCTGCAATTTAACTTCAGTGGCAGCCTGTCCCGATTTTCTTCTGTTTCACATTTACTATCAAAAGTGCTACATTATCTTTTTCACGGTAATAAAGTGTTGTTTTTACTGTGTTGGGAGCGTTTTGGTCTGCCACTCAAATCTGGTATTCGTAAGGATGTGTGGTGTTCGATTCCTGTTCGTGGCACGTATCTTAGAAACCGCTCTCAGAGCGGGTTTTGATTTATACCTACACTGGAATATCAAACCAGGCAAAATCGAATGGCGTAATTGTACTATATGCCGCTTAAAAACCTCATTCCCGCCAAAGGTTTGAGGTTTTTCTGGACGTTTGCGGGGCGTTTATAAACAAACAAATGCAATTGGGTTGAGGTGAAGGAATTAAAACCGGGGTATACGGTTTTTTTTAGTCGTCCCAATACTGAAGCTTTTTTTTCTTAGCCCCCCGTCTAGTGAAGATGACAAAATAAATCCTACATAGATATAATCACTGCCCAAAAAATAATTCCCCTATTTTTTTATTATGTTTGTCCAAATAGAAAATATGTTGAAATTGTTATCATTGGTTCTCTTCGGATTGAGCCTTACTTTTAGTGTAAATGCACAACAAAGACATTCAATCGGTGAACATTATGGTGGTGGTATTATTTTTTTGTTTATGATAATGGCTAACATGGTCTAATAACAACCGCAACTAACGTGTCTTCAAAAATGGACAAAGGCAATGCCAATGTGAATTGGAATAATAACGTTTTAAAGGCTACTGGTGCAACTGGTGATGGCGTTGGTGCCGGTGCAAGGAACACTACATTGATAATAGCTTCTCAAATGCCTGATAATCCAAGCTGTGCAGGTCTTGCAAATGGAGAAGAATTTGCCGCAAAAATTGCTGCCGATTGCAAAGTTGGCGGATTCGGAGATTGGTATTTACCGTCAAAATATGAATTAAATTTATTGTTAGAACAAAAGGGACTAGCTGGTACAAATGATGCTATTTGGTCATCTACCGAAACTAAAAATGGTAAAGGCTTTTATGTTGATTTTTCAAATAATCAGACAATATCTTACCAAAAAAATGGCACTTCTAATGTTCGCACAATAAGGCAGTTTTAATCTCTATGGGTTGAATTCCCCGCCACTTGCGGCGGGGTTGTTCATTAACTAACAGGAAACTGCCAACTGCATCAACTGCCTGTTGTCAACCGCTCCGACCTTACCCTCTGCCCGAAGAAAGCAGTAGCATGGTTATCAAAATCGGTTGTATCGTCGGTGGTATAAAATCTCCTATTGCCCTGTCGGGTAATCCTGCTTTCCATTTCAGGGTGGCGATGCAGGTAGTCGGCCAGGCTATCAGCTACAATTTCACCCTGGGCTACCACCTGTACTCCCGCAGGTAAGTACTTCTTTATCTTGTCCATCAGCAGCGGGTAGTGGGTGCAGGCAAGGAGTATAGTATCTATATCCGGTGCGGCTGTGAACAGCTTATCCAGATATTTTTGCACAAAATAATCGGCCCCGTCAGACAGGTATTCCCCATTCTCTATCAGCGGCACCCACATCGGGCATGCCATTTGGTGCACTTGCACATCCGGGAAAAACCTGTTGATCTCTAGCTTATACGACCCCGAACTCACCGTGCCCTTGGTTCCCAGCACCCCCACCGATCCGGTATGGGTATAGTTGCCAATCACCTCAGCAGTAGGTCTGATCACCCCCAGCACCCGCCTGTCGGGCGCTATCAGCGGCAGGTCGCGCTGCTGTATCGTGCGTAGCGCCTTGGCCGATGCTGTATTGCAGGCCACAATCACCAGCGGGCACCCCATTTTGAAGAACCATTCCATACATTCCAGTGTATAATGGTACACCGTTTCAAACGAGCGGTTGCCATAGGGCGCCCTTCCGTTATCGCCCAGGTACAGGTAATCGTAGCCGGGCAGCCGGGCAGCTATTGCCCTGAACACCGTCAGCCCCCCATACCCCGAATCGAAAATACCTATTGGATGCATGGTAATTTGAAAATTTGAAAATGTGCAAATAAGAAAATATCCGTGTTGTGTGGTTTTGTGAAGGTAGCAACTAACTTTTAAACAATAAAAAAAGAGCGCCCGGAAGGACACTCTTTTATATTTTAACGTAGAACTTTTTACTTAATACTTTCGACTTAATTAACGTCCTACCACGATCTGCTTAACGATCTGGCCTTGTGCGCCATTGATCTGGAGGAAGTAAAATCCTTCTGCCAGGTTATTAACAGATACACTGCTGTGGAATTCGGTAGCAGATGGCACATTATACTGCCTTACAACCTTACCCTGTGCATCATACATAGTTACGGTTGCAGCCTGGGCAACGTCCCATTTCATATCTACATTCAGGGTATTCTGAGCAGGTACAGGGTAAACATTAGCTTCGCCACCATTGCTGGCAACAGACTTAACTTCATTAACGGTTGAATAAGTCTGGTAGTAATAGCGAACCATCGGGTCACCAGATGCATATTCAAATATGCCAACTATGTTCCACGATTTCCCTGTATTTGAGGTTAACTGGTTATAGCTGTTATAGGTATTTGTAGATTGCATACGGTTATCCCATGAACCGGCTCCTGAGCTATTCCATAGCTGTAAAATATCAGTCATTGGCGAATGGCCGGAGGTGAAACTGCTGTAGGTATGTAAGGTGCTGTTGACCCATGAAGAAGAAGGCACATCATAAGTCTGGTATAACTTGTTGGTCATGTTACCTGCCGAATCAAAAGTATTGGTAGTCAGATTATTAGGCGTCCATCCTGAACCATTCCATACATTCTGGGTTGTAGTCAGTAACTGGCTGGAAGCAGAGTAGGTATAAGCCCATTGATTGGAATAGACCGGAACACCAGCAACGTAATTCTGGTCAGTTTCATTCAGCCTGTTACCTGTAACTCCGTCATAATAATATATTTTCTGGTTTTGCGCTTCAAAAAGGGTGGTGATTGTATTCCATACCTGGTATTGGTCAATAACCAACCGGCCGGCGCCATCATAACTATAAACATCCTGTGCTACGGGAGCCCATGAGGAACCATTCCAGTTCTGTTGGATCATAGTAGTCATCTTATTGCTGCCAGAATAAGTAAACAGTGAATTAGTCAATAACTGCCATGCTGAACCATTCCAGAATTCAGTAATTCTGCTGTTTACATTGCCATTACCATCAAATGTCTGAACAATATAGGTCTGATTATGGTATGCGGTATCAAAATTCCACGTTGTGGAGTTATTAAACATCATAGGGTGGCTAAGATCGCCGCCTCTGCCATTCGAATAGATGAAAGAGGTAGAATCATTAGGGGTGAAGTCTGCGCCATTGTTAGTCCAATGTGCATCCGCAATCAGTCTTGAGGAAGTTTGGGCCTGGGCGTCAAGGCATAAAAACAGAGGCAATGCAAGTGTAAAAAGTAGCATCTTTCTTTTCATAAATGGCAATTTAAATTGAATTAGTTATGGTACAGATAGAAAAACCCTACAATGATAGTAATTATTTTCTGGAAAATGCAAATTTTCAATAAAAATAGTTCATCATTTCTTTATTCTTCTGTTGTGTTTGTGCTACCAAAAGCCGCAATAATTGTGCCAAATTATTTTGTATTAAAGTCAGTATTATTTTCCAACCGTAAATTGAATTAAAGGGAATAATATAAAAAGACAAATGATTACTATAAATCCAGGGTGTGTAATAGAAAATCTTCTCCTTAATTTAAAAAAATACCCTTGAAACACCTTTGTTTTTAAACATAAAGATTTATCTTGCGTGCGATTATTCTCCTGTAAGCAACCCGGATATTACAAATTACGGTACAAGTTGCCGTAATCTGCCCGAGGTTGTTTATTTATTCGTGACTAATGTAAAACGGGGAAAAATTAACTGATATTATTAATTTTAAACGAACATTAAATAGTCTTTTTATGAAAAAAACGGTTCTACTCTCCATGGTTTCTGTTGCAATTATTGCCAGCCTTTTCTTTAGCAGTTGCCACAGGAAAGCGTTTGCTACAGGGCCTGAACTTGGTAAAAGCGATACGACTTTTATCTGTTTTACCAAGTCACTTAAAGACAGGCTTGTTGCAGACAACGTGGACATTACCAGGATTCAGTTTTATATAGACCAGAAATTGACGCTGAGGCGTGTCATGGGCTCTGAAAAAGGGCAGGTTAGTTCAGGTATCATCCTGTTCAATAACGGCCAGTATGTGAATGAACTTGTTATTCCTGCATGGACTCCGGGTGTTTGTGAGCGCGTTAACGGCGACGAAATGAAGATCAGCTTCGACGCTCCGGGCAAGACTTTCGAGTTTGGAGCACTGTATAACAACAATAACTTTATTATCATGGGCACCAACTGGCACAACGGCCTTGTTGACATCGCTTACGACGGCCAGGTTTACCAGGTTCAGTGCGAGTGCAATAATGCTGCAGAAGCAAGGCTTTATGTGAGAAATAACCAGACATTCAAAAAAGATAATAACGCAAGAGTCGTGGCCGGCAGAAGGATTAATTAATCACACACACTAATAAAAGGGGCTGGCTAATGTTAATTAGCCGGCCCTGTTCATTTTTACGAATAGTAGTTATCCCTTGCTGACCAATGTCATTAACTCAAGAAAAAATGACCCAGACAGGGCGATGTCATTGACTTAAGGTTAGTCCGGAGGACTTAAATGTGAATAGCCGTGGGTGCAACCCAGGGTAAACCAAAAATATGGATCAACCCCGAAGGTGGTTGAATGTGGTGTTGGTAATAACAAATTCGCTTAAGCTAATGACATTGCTTTACTAAACTATTAATAACAACGTCTATGGAACGTAGCGCCGCAAATATTGACGAATACATATCGGGTTTCCCCGAAGACATTCAAAGCAAACTGCAGGAAGTCAGAACCACCATACACGAAGCTGCCCCCGAAGCCTCAGAGGCGATAAAGTATGCTATCCCTACTTTTGTGCTCAACGGCAACCTGGTACACTTCGCTGCATTTAAAAACCATATTGGTTTCTACCCCACACCTATGGGTATCGAAGAATTCGACAATGCGCTGTCGGTTTACAAACAGGGAAGAGGTTCCGTTCAGTTTCCGCTGGACCAGCCGATGCCATTGGCGCTCATAGCTAAGATCGTAAAATTCAAGGTAAAGAAAAACCTTAAAAAAGCAGAAGGGAAAAAGTAGTTACCTTTAAACATACAACCGGCACAATGAAACTACATCTGCTACCATGCCTGCTTTTTATAACAATTGCTTTTAGCTCATGCAAGGACACCAGTGTCAAAACCGCAATGAAAAAATTTCCCGGTTTTACCAAACAGCAAATGGAACAGATGCTGTGGACCAAAGAACAATATTGCATACCATTTGATTTAGATACAGCAGAGCAGGCAAAATTGAAAAAATCCACAAACGGCAAATGCGCCATCCCGTTACCCACGTGGCTGCCCGAAGGATTTACGGTTGAAGATATTGATGCTAACCTCGGTAAGAACTTAAGTAGTGATAGTTTAGCGGTGACTATTCTGTACAGCAAAAAACTGGCGAATGGTAAAAAACAGGCCTTTATCATAGAAACGCGTTTTGAGTTTGGCGACTTACCTTATTCCGATCCCATTTTCATTACTTCGGCCTTAGGGAACATCTGTCTTTTTTACGAACCGGTGGATGATTCCATTTATACCGATCCGGAGGGCTGGGGTAAGAAAATCAAAAACTGTGCAATAACAGACCTGATTGAATGCGACTCCGCTGCCTACCCAAAATATGTGTACATGAGCATTGACGAATTTCTTGCGCAGGATAATATTGTAAGCAAAGACAATTTTGAAATGATTCCATTTGAGGACACAAAAAAGATCATTGCCTCGATGCAGAAACTGTAACCCCTTTTATGCAATGAAAATAAAGCTGCTTCCATACCTGCTTTTTATTGCAGTGGCCTGTTGCTCCTGTTCCCGCTCCGGCAGCAATATATATACTGCTGTTTTCGGCAAGCCAACGGAAAATTGTGTGAAGGTGATCAACTCAACAGACCAGATGGTGCCGCGCCTTGATTGCTGTATATGGCTTGAATTTAGGACTTGCCCAAACGAGTTGCGGCGCATTGCGAGGATGCAGTATTATATTTCTTTATATATCGCTGCGACAGACACTCGGGATTATGGCACCGTATTAGGAGCGGAGCCGGACTGGTGGAAGCCTTATGTGCTCGGAGATACCATTTACTACCTCACCGATATTACGCCCCAATCTACCGAGGTTCACTACCTGCTTTTTGCCAAAGACAGTACCCACGCTTTATATTGCGACATGGCCGACTAGTGTTATGACAAATTACTTAAGAAACATAATGTTTGGATAGTTCATTGTCTGCGTTCTGTTTTGATAATTTACACACTCTTTTCTATTGTTCGTCGTTCCTTTCTTTTGACCAAATTAATAAATCAAGGGTAATAAAAAGCTTTCTGCAATTCAGTTGGGACGGAACCTCAAGGGTATAGCAGGTTGGGAAAGAATTTGGCGGAGATGCAGTTTTTATTATGAAAATACACCATTAGGTTTCCTGATCACTCACCTTGCATCAAAATCAATCACCACTCTTTCTGTACGGGGATGTGACTGGCAGGTTAGAATGTAACCCTTTGCTACTTCATCGTGCTCGAGGGCGTAGTTTACTTCCATTTCTACTTCGCCTTCTATTACTTTGGCGCGGCAGGTGCAGCACACGCCGCCTTTGCACGCATAGGGCAGATCGGCGCCGTTTTTGAGGGCGGCATCCAGTATGCTTTCGTCGTTGAAGCCTACCTCCATATCAAAGGTGACGCCGTCTAGTGTGATACTTACTTTGCTTTTGGGCCCCTTCTCTTTGTGTTTCGTTACCCATTTTTCATGGTTGGTTTTGGGCTGGCCGGGAGAAGTGAATAACTCGATATGAACGTTACCTGAGGGCATTCCCAGTTCTATTAATTTCTGCCGGACTGACAATATCATCTCCTCAGGTCCGCAGATGAAGGCTTCATCAATGCTGTTTACGTCAATAAGTGTTTTGCAGAACTCGGCGCATTTTTCAGCATCTATGCGTCCGCTGAACAAAGGAATTTCCATGTACTCCCGGCTTAATACATGGTACACCCTAAACCGCAGCATGTATTTATTCTTTAGCGCCTCAATCGTTTCGCGGAAGATGATACTGTTTTTGGAACGGTTGCCGTAAATGAGTGTAAAGTTGCTATCCGGTTCATCTTCCAGTACCGATTTCAGAATACTCATTATGGGTGTTATTCCGCTTCCGGCAGCAAAGGCAAGATATTCTTTCGACTTCTTTTCAGTGTTCTTAATAATGAAGTTGCCCATAGGGGGCATTACTTCCAGAATTTCACCTGCTTTCAAAGTGCCATGAGCGTAAGTAGAGAACTTACCCTCGTCCACTTTTTTAATGGCTACGCGAAGTTCACCATCCTTAGGGCTTGTGCAGATAGAATAGGAGCGCCGTATCTCATCATTATTAAAATGCCTGCGAAAGGTCAGGTACTGGCCGGGTGCGAAACGAAAAACTTCTGATAGTTCGCCAGGCACTTCCAGCGAAACGGAAACGCAATCAGCCGTTTCGGGACGAACATCCTTAACTTTTAAAGGGTAAAATTTAAGCGCAGACATAAAATGTGTGCAAAGATAGGAAAAAACCCCAAACCCCTCCCGAAGGATCGGGACCTTGTTCCGGGGCTTCACTTGTGAATATGGGCTCAGCTTATCAGGTTTGATTTGGCTCACAACATCTTTCAAAATAGTTAGGTAGTATTCCAGACGCCTGGAATTCAGATGGTGCTTTATAGCAGGTCCCCATTTAGGGGGACATGGGCTATAAATATTCAGGGCCTGATGCTTTTGCGCCAGGCCCTGAGGTGGGAAAATCAAGAAGATTCACTAGAGAGGAATGTTAGTAGTTATATAATTCACTTTTTCAACTATTACGCTATGGTACTAATACAATCGTGCCAACAGTTTAACTCCCTGATATTCAACTATTCCTTATCACCCTCTTTACACTGTTTGAGGAAGTATTCATTATTGTTGTTTCCCCAGTGTGGCATGGTTATATCTTTACCTGCTTCTTTTGTAAATAAACCCTGTGCTTTTTCGAAATAAGGCTGTGCCGCTTTTTTGCCGCCGCCGTATGCCTTTGGCGTGTGGAACTTAGTTGTACCCTGCAGGTAGTACATCCTTGGGTTGTCGGAGTTAAGGTCTTTTGCGCTTTCAAGTTTTTCTTTAAAGATGGCGTTGTATTTAGCCCAGCGGGTAGCCGGGTCAACGATCATCCTCGCATTGGCAATCATGGCGGCCAATACAAAAGTTTCATCATTATCTTTTTTTAGAATACTTACGGCATCCTTCAATTCTTTCTCAGCCTCATCAAGATAGGCGTCTTTTTTTGCAGCGTCTTTCTCCTGGTAGCAGAGAACCGCTTTGCTATAGGCGGCGTAATAATGCGCCACCCATTCGTTATCCCATTTCTTTGCAATCAGCGACAGTTTGTTGCTTTGCTCGATCTGTGATGCCGGATTCCATGTAGTGTCAAATGCCGTAAACGTTTTCTCCAGCACGGTTTTAAAATCCTGTGCCTGTGTAGTGAAAGTAGCAAGCGCCATCGCACCCATAAAAATGATCTTTTTCATTGTTTAAAATTTATGTTTTTTGTTTTTGAAATCGCTTTATTAATAAGATCTACGCAACTCATTCCACCTCACCTCTCCTTTGGAAAGGCCGGGAGAGGCTTTACAACTCGTCCTTCGAAAACTGTGTCAGCGACATATTCACCCCGAAAAATATGGAACGGTAGAGTGCCGGGACGACAGGGCTTTGAGTGTAACCAGAGCCATTTGCAAGGTACCTGTATCCGAAAACATTGTGCTCATTTGTTACATTATCTATGCTTACATAGAACACTGTGAACCATTTTCCGAAAGTGTGCAGCCATGCCACGGCAATAGCTAGGTTGTTGAAGGGCGCAGTTCTGTCGCTCATGAAGTTTGCTGCGTCCAATGGCCTGTTCGGATTGTAATAGGGCCTTCCGCTGGCGTAGCTATAGGTGAGGCTGAAATTGGTTTTCCAGTCTTCTGCAAAGTATTTGGTCACTACATTCAGGTTGTGTGTTGCAACAAAAGCAGGCGTAGCCTCGAAGGGATAATTACCATACTTACGCTTAGAATCAATGTAGCTGTATGTAATCCAGTAATCAAGGTTCTTGAACGTCTTCTTATCGCGCCAGAACAGCTCAATACCCTGTGCGTAACCACTGCCAGTGTTATCGGGTTGAGAAAAGTAGAAGCGATATAAGTTAGGGTCGTAGGTAGTATCATGCTCCAGTGTAAGCTTGTTGTATTTTTTGTAGTAGGCCTCAAGGCGCAGCACGCGGTCATTCTGGCTGTACTGCCAGTTGGCAATATAGTGGGTTGCCATTTGCATGTTGGGCTGGTAGCCGTAAAGCAAATAATTGTTATCTGCGTTCTGGTAAAATACGCCACCCGCCAGCGATGCCTGGGTATGTTTGCCGGTCTTAATAGCCAGCGACAGACGCGGTGCCAGCACATCTTTTTCGGGCAATGTGCTGTGCTCGTACCTCAGTCCCGGACGAATGGCAAGCATATTAATAGGCGTCCATTCGAGTTCGGTATAGCCCGATACAATGGTTTCTGTAAACTTGCTGTCGCGGTATTTACTGAATGTCTTTTCTATACCATAGCTCTGCACGTCGGTTCCCAGCAGCAGGTTCATACGAGTGGTGATGTAGTCTTTGCCCTCGATGCGGAACTGCGCCCTGTGGTCTTGTTCCGTCATTGGGATAGTAGCAAACCGGTTATCTGTTTTGTCAAGGCTGTAAGACGCTGCCGTGTACAACATAAACTTATCCTTAAAGAACTGCTTGTAAGATACATTGCTGTAGTAATACTGGTCGTTTGTTTTGAACTTCACGGTGTCGCCCAAACCGGCAAACGGATTTGCGGCTGTTGTGTCCACAGTATTCGAGTTGGGTATCTTTATTCCGCTGCCGCTGAAGTTTGCATTCAGCCCAACTTTCAGTATGCCCTTTTTATTGGGTTTCCACACATACCTTAAGTTACCGCTGCCACCTGTAGGAGCGTTATAAAAATCAAAGTTTGTCTTTGCCAGGCTGAAGAACGGAGTGGTATTGGTATAATTACCACCCACATCCAGGCTGGCGTTCTTCCACCTCTTTACACCCGATGCATAAATGCCGGCCATATTCACTCCCATGTTTATCGTGCTTTTATCGGCAAGATCTGTGGTGTTCAGCTCCAGCACGCTTGACAGTGCCTGCCCGTAACGGGCGCTGTAACCGCCGCTGCTAAAGGAAATGCCCTGGTAATTGAATGCACCAAACCTGCTGCGCGTGGATACCCCCGGAGGGCCGCTGAAAAATGCATTCTGCACCACCATTTCGTCAACAACTATCGCCGCCTCACTGGCATCACCTCCTCTTACAAACATACCGTTATCTGCTCCCGTTTTCTGGGTTCCCGGCAGCATTTCTATTGCCTTTACTACGTCTGCATTGGCCCCTGCAGTGGTCACAATATCAAGCGGCTTTAACACAGTCTTGGTTTTGTCGGTTGATGCATCAAACGAGCCTGCAGTAATCACTACGGCATCCAGGTCGTGTGCCTTGTTTGCCTTCAGTAGAATTACAATTCCACCAATATCCCCGGTAATTACAAGGGGCTGACCTGCTTGCTCATGGCTCACCTCTGATGCCACCAGCGTCTGGTTGCCCTTTTCTGAAGTAGTGAATTTAAAAATGCCCATGCTGTCAGTAGTAGCGCCATCAATGGTGTTTTCGAGGTACACATTTGCACCCTTTACCGGCATGTTCTTATCGTCTTTTACAGTTCCGCTTATTTTATACTGGGCGCCTGCCGATGTCGTCAGGAACACTAAAGCGCCTAAAAGTATTTGTCGAATCATATGTGCTGTGTGATTATGTCGCAAATCTATAAGGTTACTGAAATATATAAAACTTTATTTCGGTAAAATTGGAATGGAAGTAGGTGAGTGGGGGTTATCAGCGGGTGAAATGGGAGTGATGGTGGCGTTCTTATGGATGTATCGCCGCATCAGATTAGCAAAATTGTAAAAGGTACCGAAAATCTTATGATAGAAACGATAACAAAACTGGAAAGTGCCTTGGAAATGATCTTTGCCCCAACTATCCCCTCTTAATTCCCACTCCCCGTCATTCACTTATTTATACCGTTTCATTACCTTCACACCCTCAAATTAATCCAAATACAATGAAATATCTACCAATTTCCTCAAAATTATACGAGCAGAACAGGCAGCGTTTTATTAAGAAAATGAAGCCGAACTCAGTTGCTATTTTTCCATGCAGCCCTGTGTTCCCTAAAAGCGGGGATGGCACTTACGGTTACAAACCCGATGCCGATGTACTTTGGCTGAGTGGCGTGGTGCAGGAAAAAACTATTGTAGTGCTTTACCCTGATAACCCCGATAAAAATTTACGAGAGGTACTGGTGCTCCTCAAGCCCAATGAACTGCTGGAGAAATGGGTTGGCCACAAGCTGCGCAAGGAGGAAGGCACTGCAATATCAGGCATAAAAAATGTACAGTGGCTGGAAGGGTTTGATACCATGATACAGGTGATGATGAACACCGCTGATACCGTGTATCTGAACTCCAACGAGCACAACCGCCTCGATACAGAGCTTTATCGCACCGACCTTTTCTTTGTTCATGAGCTGATGAAGAAGTATCCTGTTCATCATTACGAGCGCGCTGCACGTATTATGAAAGAATTGCGCTGTGTGAAAACGAAGGAAGAAATAGATTTAACCAAGGTGGCCATAGACATAACCCACAAAGCGCTCACCCGTGTGCTTAAATTCATTAAGCCCGGTGTGATGGAATATGAGATAGAGGCAGAACTTACCCATGAATTCCTGCGGAACCGCGCTACGGGCCATGCTTATGGCTGCATCATTGCCAGTGGCGACAGAGCCCGTACACTGCATTACGAAGAAAACAACCAGGAATGCAAAAGCGGCGAACTGGTATTGATGGACTTCGGCGCTGAATACGGCAACTATAATGCCGACCTCACCCGCACTGTACCGGTAAATGGTAAGTTCGCCAAGCGCCAGGCGGAGGTGTATAATGCCTGCCTTGCCGTACACAACCACGGTAAAAAAATATTGAAGCCAGGCCTGCAGTTCCAGGATTATGTGAAAAGCATCAACCAGGAAATGGAAATGCAACTGCTGAAGATCGGCCTCATTACCAAAGAAGATATTAAAAAACAAGACCCCGACAATCCTGCCTTCAAGAAATATTTTTATCACGGCGTTACCCACTTCCTGGGTATAGCAGTGCACGATGTTGGGTCTTACATGGATACCATCAAAGAAGGCATGCTGTTCACCATTGAGCCCGGTATTTATATAGAGGAAGAAAAAATGGGCATCCGTATCGAGAACAATATATGGATAACCAAGACCGGCAACCAGGACCTCTTTAAAGGCATACCAATAACTGTAGAGGAGATTGAAGCTGCGATGAAGAAGTAAGACCAGAATAATACCTGCCGGATGCCGCGACCTACAGTTGCTGCATCCGGTTTTTTATTACAAATGTTTTAGTGAAGTTATCGTGCCAGGGGCTGCCACCCAGGCCGCTCAGCGGCTCTATCGGTATCAACCGGCATAACGACCTCAATAATGCGTCTTTCCAGGTTATCGCACTAAGGTCTTGCCTGACTGCCCTCGTGCCGGTTACAAATTTCCCCACCGATTTGCCTTTTAAAATGCCTTCCATCAGGAACGTAACTGTGAAATAACAGGCCATCGTATACAGCACCGACCACCACCCTAGAATAACAAACGAACCATTTTCAGAAAAGAAAATTGTGAGTACGATAAACACAATTATGCTGAAAACAATATAGACTATCAGGTCCATCAAAAAATTTACGAACCGCTGGCCGGTGGTTGCATATTCAAACAATGGCTGCTCTTGTGCCAGTTCATCGAAGACGGAGGAAACGGTATTTTCTTCCATAAGGTTTTAATTTCGAGTGGGTTAATCGTAATCTATGCAATAAATATAGTTCAATATCATTGCTTTTTAAAAAGATATACCTTTGCCCTTCCAAAGAAGCAAAATGAAAAAGCCAAGCATCCATCTGTTAATAGTCCTTCTGTCAATAATATCAGTTAATTCATTCGGGCAGGGATTTTATTTCCGTGCCGGACTTGGCTATGCTTTTGCACAGGCCGGGCAAACGATTGATGGTACAGGCCAGCCCTATAATGGCACCCTGAATAACGCTACCCAGGCAACAAGCATAAAAAGCGCATCTTTTTCTGCCGGCCTCCAGGGGCAGTTGGGATTTGGATATATGGTTAGTGAGCATGTGGGTGTTCAATTAGATGCCAACGCAGGCTTATCGAACAAAAAATATACCCTGAACGTGAGCAATGTAACACTGGGAAGCGGTGTGCCCGGCAGCGTGAGTTTTGTGCAGCATGCTAATTCACCGCTTATGCTTATGCCTTCCATTGTTGTTCAATCAGGCGGAGCGCCCTGGAATATTTACACCCGGTTTGGTGTGGCAATTCCTTTAAATACCCAAATCACCTACGACGAAATACAGACTAATGACCCGAATACAGGCGCGCTGACTGTTGATGACTTTACATTTAAGATCAAAAACAGTTTTTCCCTTGGTTTTGCAGGCGCCGCAGGTGTGCAATATAAAGTTAATGACCGCGTAAGCATATTTGGCGAACTTAGCCTGCTCTCCATGTCGGTTTATATCAAACAGAAACAAATGACTAAATTTACAGAGAACGGCCAGTCCTACCCGTTATCTATGGTTGGCGGCTCCCCCCAGACTGTCAATTACAGTAAAAACACGACAGTTGACAGTGCCGGAGCCAACCAGGCAGCCTATTCTCAACCATTCAGTAACGTGGGCTTTAATGTAGGGATCACTATTACAATGGGATCAAGGCGCCATTCAGAACCTGCTGATCGCCCCGGATCTTCCCGCCCAAGGTCTTCGAAATTCAGGTAAAACCAGTTGGCAGTTTTCAGTTGGTAATTGGCAGTTGCTTATGTTGCGCAGAGCAGACATGTGGGTCTGCCCCTCCTGATAAAAAACCGGGGCTAAGTGCCCTGTCATATTATTGATTATATTATTTAATTTAATATTCCGGCCTCCATATTTCATTGTCGTATTTTTCATCTTTTTTGTGGATAACTCATATTATAAATGGGGTTGAAACGCTTTACTGTCAATTGTATTACAAATATCCAAATGTCATATCATTGTCGTGTTTTTGTCGGATGACTTTCATTTGGGCAGGTTCGATGGGCGATGCCCACCGCTATGGGATGTAAGCCTTTCAGGCAATTACCATGTTGTCGAACAAGTGAATGTCGCATTGTCGCATTTTTCTGTTTTTTTGTGGATAACTCATATTATAAATGGGGTTGAAACGCTTTACTGTCAATTGTATTACAAATAGCCAAATGTCGTATCATTGTCGTGTTTTGTCGGATGACTTTCATGGGCATATTCGGGCGGGACGGGAAAAAGGTAAAAATTTCTGCGATACACCGGGGTTTTTACTTTTTGATGATCAAATGCCTTGATTATCAGTTAATTGACTAAAAATGAAATGTAAAAAGGTAATAATTTACTTCCAAAAAAGGTAAAAAAAAAGTAAAATATGGTAAATAGTTAATGTGTTCCTCGTCCTGAAATAAGTTTACATGTTGGTTAGATAATCCTGATTTTTGTGTACTGACAAGCTATTGAATGAAGCTATTTTGCAAATATAAGCATGATATTTTAAATTACAAAATATAACTTACATGATAGTACAGTTTTTGGGCTATGATAAAAAGTTTATTTGGTGGTAAGTGGTTGAGGGATATTTGTTTAGATATTATGAAGTGGGGGAAATATGGATGTAATTGGGTTGGGGGTCATTGATTAGGCATAGGAGTTTCCCCTTCGACTATTGCTCAGGGCAGGCTCGGAGAGGGAAATGCTACGTAGATATTTGGGTGGGTTTGTGATGGGGACAGGGTGCTTTACGAAACACCCGTCTGACACCAGCCATAGCACGAAGGGCTGCGCACAATGTGTACTGACGGGTTTTCTACCGGATAGGGATACCTGCAGTTAAAATTGGGTGTTACATGTTCCTGAGACTATTCTTTAATGACTTTACGCACGTTTTGGTATCCCTGCTCATCTGCTAACACAAAAAGATAGAGGCCTTTAGGCAGTAAGTAAAGGGAGATGGTATTGCTGCCGGGGTGCAGCGTGCCGGATTGTTCTATAATGCCCGTTATGTTGAGTAGCCGGTATGCTGTCCTTGTTTTTACGTTGTCTACATGCAGCTCGTTTTCTACAGGGTTGGGGTAAATTAAAACCTCATTGTTGATTACTTCAGGTTCTTTAGCGGGCCAGCAAAGTGGATTAAAGGACACTTTGCGAATGTCAGGACCTGAAACTTCTGCAATATATAAATTGCCACAATGATCAAAGGCTATTCCACTTGGCTGACTCAGTTCAGCAGAAGTTGCTGGATTTCCATCTCCAGTATCACCAACAATACCATCTCCTGCAACTGTATGAATAATGCCTGAATTATCTATCATGCGAATTCTACTGTTGCAGCCATCACACATAAATAGCATTCCATTGTAAAACGCTATGTAATTGGAACCTTGATGGGCTGCGGTAGCTGGTATCCCATCCCCAGTATAAGTACATGACGCACTATCCCCTGCAAAAGTCGAAATTATTCCTGAAGTATTTATTTTACGAATTTTGCATCCGGAACCTATAACACCAAATTGATTAACGTACATATTGCCAATATTATCAATAGCGATGCTTGTCGGATAAACTGCAGCATTAGTCGCCTGACCACCATCGCCTGAATCACCCAATGTGCCATTACCCGCAAAAGTTGAAATTATTCCCAAAGTGTTTACTTTGCGAATTCTAAAATTATTTCCATCTCCAAAATAGTAATTTCCAAATTTGTCAAAACAAATATTTTGTGGAAAAAAAATAGAAGCCGCTGAGGCTGGGCCGCCGTCACCATAAAACCCGGCGGTAGTGTTCCCAACGATAGTAGAGATTATACCTGTCGCAACATTTATTTTTCTGATCCGACTATTTACTCCATCGCAAAATAAGACATTACCTAAAGAGTCAATTGCAATGCCACCGACTCCATTCAATTTTGCTGACGTTGCAGGGCCTCCATCCCCACTAAAACCTGCTGTTCCAGTTCCGGCAAAAGTTACAATTGTACCTGTCGTATCAACCTTCCATATTTTATTACCAAGCGGTGATCCAATATATAAATCACCATTCTTATCAAATGCTAAACCATTTGGATCACCTATAACTGAGCCACCCACATAAGTCGTGATGGTTTGTGCTTTAAGAATCGAATTAAAACAAATAACAACAAATAAGAACCAGAATTTCATACACAATATTTAAAAATTCTGAAAACAAAAGTCAGAATTATTATAACCAGATATATAATGGAAGCGCACAGGCGGTAGAGGGCGGCGTACCATTAACTTTGAATATGGTACCATGACAAAATGAAGCAGCTCCTCCTGGCCAAGTAGGTGTATCACAAGCGTTGAGGCAATTCGCGTTTGGTGGGTGGTGTTTCATAAAATTCGTTTTAAATGGTTTAATCATGACATGTAAAGTTAGACAAAAGTAAATATAAACACAATAGGTATAAATAGCCCCATTTTTGCTGCCTCGCTGAGATTTGTCAATTTTCTATAAGTTGACAAATCTAACCACTTTACTCCTTTACCAACCTGCATCAACGGCGGGAGATTTCCAATTTGGCTTTGGGAGGGGGAATGCCAGTCGGAGACTGGGTGAATTGCATGGTAGATTGCTATTCCAAGGTATCATGAATTTCACCTTCGGACCCAATGTCATTAACTTAAGCATTCTCTGCACACCCAATACCACGGGAAACCCTTTCAGGGTTCGTCTGTGTTATCCATTTACCGCCGGTTTCACCGGCGGCTATTCACGGGATAGCCCTCCGGGCTTGCTTAAGTTAATGACATTGCCTTCGGACCCTAATTTTTTTAAGAGGTTTTCAACGGCTAAACGGGGGAATCAGGATTAACGATCATTATTGTACTATAGCTTAGCCTATATTCACCTGTGAAGTCTGCCGTGGCGGATTGGGGTTTTTTCTACCTCAGCCTGTCCACTGACTTCACCAGCTTGTCATCCTTGCGGATACCTATAATTGCAAGCACCATGAAAACCAAAGAAATAACCGGGAGCACAACTCCTATGCTGTAGCTTTCACTGCCAGCTATGATTGCATTTTTGGCAATGCTGTTTACCCGCATCAATACTATACCGGTGAAGGCGATAACAGCCAGAATGCTTACGTAGGTCATCAATATCTGCTGTTTACGTTTTTTGAACATAAAGATGGTCACGAGCGGCAATAAGATCATCACCAGAGCCACAAGTATCAATAAAAAATCATTGCTTACACGCAACGATCCCGGATTTGCGACCGGCACCTGCTTATCCAGCAATTGCTTGAGCACTGTGGTCTGGTACTTATAATAGTCGAAAAGGAATACACCTGCATTCAGCAGCGCCGCAACTAAAAGCCAGAGTGATTGTTTACGTTGTATCATGTTATGGAATTTGTCCCGATAGCTATCGGGAGGAATTTGTAATTTGGATTGTTTTTGTAGCAGCAAAGATTATAAAATTTAGTGGCAAGGGAAATTGGAACCTGCTCTTTTTTTAATTATCCCCAATCCAAATTCCCAACTCCTAACCTGCCTGCCGGCAGGCAGGTTCCACAGCAACTAATTTATCATGTGCTTACCAAAATAAAGTCTTAATACCTCAGGAATAATTATTCCTTCGGGTGTCTGGTTATTTTCCAGTATGCTGGCCATTATGCGCGGCAAGGCAAGTGAGCTTCCGTTCAGCGAATGCACCAATTGTGTTTTACCGTTGCTGTCTTTGAAGCGTATCTTCATCCTGTTGCTCTGAAAGGTTTCAAAATTAGATACGGAACTAACCTCCAGCCAGCGATCCTGACCTGCACTGAATACCTCAAAATCATACGTAAGGGCCGATGCGAAACTCATATCTCCACCACAAAGGCGCAGTATCCTGTAGGGCAGTCCGAGCGACTGCACCAGCTTCTCGACATGCAGTACCATTTCTTCCAGGGTATTATAGCTGGTAGCCGGGTTTGCCAGTTGCACAACTTCTACTTTATCAAACTGGTGTACCCTGTTCAGGCCGCGTACATCCTTACCGTAAGAACCTGCTTCACGGCGGAAACAGGGTGAATAGGCCGTCATCATAACCGGCAATTCTGATTCCTGCAGAATGGTATCCCTGTAAATGTTTGTTACCGGAACTTCGGCGGTAGGTATCAGGTAAAAATTGTCTTCTGTTGCATGATACATCTGGCCTTCCTTATCAGGAAGCTGGCCCGTACCATAAGCAGAAGCCTCATTTACCATAAAGGGCGGGCAGAATTCTTTATATCCCGCATCCAGGTTGAAATTCAGGAAGTAGTTGATGAGCGCACGCTGCAGCCTTGCACCCTGGCCCATAAATACAGGGAAGCCGCTGCCTGTTATCTTATTACCCAGCTCAAAATCCATGAGGCCGTATTTCGCTGCAAGTTCCCAGTGCGGCAATTTCTGAGCGCTGAGATCGGGGATAGTTCCGCCGGTTCGCACTACTTCATTATCCTCAGGTGTTTTGCCGGCCGGCACACTGCTATGCGGCAGGTTGGGCAGTAATACCAGTGTATTGTGCAATTCGGTTTCCAGCGCAGCCAACTGATCGGATACAGCTTTAACCCTGTCCTTATTTTGGGTAACCACAGACTTCATTTCTTCCGCCTTTTCTTTGTCTCCTTTTGCCATCAGCTGGCCTATACTTTTTGAGGCGGTATTTACAGATGCTGCAAGTGTATCGTTCTCAGCCTGCATTGCACGGCGGCGCTCATCCAGTTCTATTATCTTATCTACCAGTCCGGGCTCTTTGAAATTCTTTTTCTTAAGGCCTTCCAGCACCTGCTCTTTATTTGTACGGAATAATTGTATAGGTAACATACTCAATTTAATTGGTGGCAAAGATAAGTGAAGATGTGTACATTGTAACCATACATCACGCGGTATAAATAAGTGCAAAAAAAGTCTCACGCGCAAAGACACGAGTAATAATTTTTTGGTAATAACTACTTTATGAAGTTGCTAAGCTCGCAAAGCCCGTAATAATAAATGCACTATTTACCCTGTTTGCAGCAATGTCATTAACTTAGGGATTTTGTAATTTCCGACACCACATTCAACCCTTTCAGGGTTGGTCCGTATATTTGTTTTCCGCCGGTTTCACCGGCGGCTATTCACATTGAAGTCCTTCTGACTTCCTCAATACGATTGTAACTCAGTTAGCGACAATTTGAAATGCACCCATCATACACCCAAGGTTTACTTATATGCTGAATATGTGTATATTGTAATCTAATATACCTTATGGTAGTAGTGCTTATGCACCTTGTGGTAGTAACGCTTATGAGGCTTAACCTCAATGCAAGAGCTTACAAACAATGCTATTAATAGCAGCATTGCAACTGCCCTTTTCAAATTTTGTTGTGACTTCATTATATGTATTGTATCAAATACCGCTCCGCAATTTGCTAATAAAAGGCGAAAAATAAGCCAATTATCGCAATTATTGATATAGCCACTACGTCTATTACTATAAATAATCTTATAAAAGACAGTATTTCAGTATTTTTGTGTCAAATTTAATAAGATGCTGAAGACAGGAAACACTATTGTGAGTATATATACGGAAATGACCCCGAACCCGGAGACCATGAAATTTGTGGCCAACAAACTTTTATATCCCGGTAAAAGCATAGATTTTCCGGATGAATCAAGCGCTGCGCCTTCTCCGCTTGCCATGGAATTATTCGCTTTCCCGTTTGTGAGAAGCGTGTTCATTGCCAGCAACTTTGTAACATTAACAAAGATCACTGATACCAACTGGGATGATGTTATTCCTGCCATCAGGGAATTTTTAAAACAATACCTGGAAGAAGGCAAGACGGTGATTAATGAAGACCAGGTAGTTGTTAAAAAAGAAACGTATACTGCCAGTGCAGGCGATGGCGATATTGTAGAACGCATCAAGGAATTATTGGAAAATTACGTAAAACCTGCTGTGGAGATGGATGGCGGCGCTATCAGCTTCAAAGGATATGAAAACGGAACAGTGAAACTGATGCTGCAGGGATCCTGCTCCGGGTGTCCGTCTTCTATGATTACTCTGAAATCAGGCATTGAAGGTATGATGAAACGGATGATACCTGAAGTGAAGGAAGTAGTGGCTGAAGCAGAATAATAAAACATACTTTGTTTAGCGGCGGCCCCAAAGGCCGCCGTTCTTATATCGGTCAATCCTATTGTTAATTATCTGCTGAATTATCTTATTTTTACCCCTTAATAAAAGTCAGCCGGATATATTCCGGCGATTGAATGGTTGGGAGTTAAATCATAAACTGCCAATTGCAAACTGTTAATTGATAATGAGCATACAGAACAACTACGTAGCTATAATGGCCGGAGGAATCGGCAGCAGATTTTGGCCCGAAAGCCGGACTTCCTATCCAAAACAGTTCCTCGACCTGCTCGGTACAGGGAGGTCACTGATCCAGTGGACCTATAACCGCTTCAAGCATATTTGTCCAAAAGAAAATATATATTTTATTACCAATGAGCTATATATTGATACATTGAAACAACAGATTCCGGAGGTTAGTGACGGAAATATTATCAGTGAACCATCGAGGAAAAATACCGCTCCCTGCGCCGCCTATTTTGCGCATAAGATCATGTCACTGAACCCCCTGGCTAACATCATTATGTCGCCCGCCGATCACCTGATCATGGACGAACATGCTTTTGAGCGTACCGCTCATGAGGCCCTTGAATTCGTGGCAAACCATCCATCTTTACTTACCCTGGGAATTAAACCTACCCGCCCCGATACGGGCTATGGGTATATTCAATACGACCCCGAACAGGAAATTGATAAATCATACAGAGTAAAGACCTTCACCGAAAAACCCTCACTGGAACTGGCGCGTACTTTTTTGAAAAGCGGCGATTTTCTTTGGAATTCCGGCATATTCGTATGGAATGTACAAACCATTATGGATGCACTGGAACACTACCTGCCTGAAATGAACGAAGTTTTCCTGCAGGCGAAAGATGTTTATAATACCCCTGACGAACATGATACCGTTACAAAGTTGTACCCTCACTGTACCAATATTTCCATTGACTACGGTATTATGGAAAAAGCAAGAAACGTTTTTGTAATACCCTCCTACTTTGGCTGGTGCGATCTCGGTACCTGGGAATCGGCCTATGATAATTGCAAGAAAGATTACCTCGGGAATGCGGTGCTCGGTAATAATGTAATGATCATAGACGCATCGGAATGCATGATAAAAGCGCCCAACGAAAAATTAGTGGTGATACAGGGCCTTGAAAATTTTATTGTGGTTGACACCCAGGATATATTGCTTATTTGTGAACGAAACAGGGAACAGCAGATAAAGGAATACGTGGCTGAAGTGAGGAGGAATAAGGGGGATAGGTACCTTTAACCCCTGAATGCCTAAACGGGGACCTGGCATTTAGCTACTACAGAATCCTCAACTAAGAACTACTTTTTGGCAACTTATTTTGGAAATGCCCAATACTAATCTGTAGTTGAATTAAAGTTCTCCTGTGAAGCCCCTTCGGGGGTTTGGGGTAAGAATTTGATATTATCTTTACCCCATGAATTGGTCTTCGCTTTATACAACCCGCCGTACAGGCGATTCCGGCAATAAAATTACCAATTATGATCCGGTGAGGAATTCATTTCTCCGGGATCATGACCGCATTATATTTTCCTCTGCTTTCCGCAGGCTCCAAAATAAGACGCAGGTGTTCCCTCTGCCCGGTTCTATATTTGTGCATAACCGGCTTACCCATAGCCTGGAGGTGGCCTCTGTAGGTCGTTCATTAGGTAAAGCTGCAGGCGAGGAAATCGCTAAGAAATATGCACAGGAAGGGCCGGCTTTTGTCGAGTTTTACCGCCATGAGCTGGCATCTGTAATTTCGTCTGCCTGTCTTGCACATGATATTGGTAATCCTCCTTTCGGGCATTCGGGTGAAGACGGCATTCGTGCGTTTTTCAATTCGCTGGAGGGCGATAGCAGGAAAATCATTCAGGATTCACTGAGTGTGAACCAGCTTAAGGATTTCGAATTTTTCGAAGGCAACTCAAACGCACTCCGTACGCTTACCAATAGCTTTAATGAACCCGAACCGGGTGGTTACAGGCTTACCTATACCACCCTGGCATCATTGGTAAAATATCCATGCTCATCGGTGGAAGGATTTAATAAAGACAGCGGATTGATAGCGCGTAAAAAATCAGGTTTCTTTGATTCGGAGACCGCTATTTACGGACAGATAGCAAACACACTGGGCATACCCAAAATTGAAGGCTATAACCAGGTCTATGCCCGGCATCCGTTCGTTTATCTTACCGAGGCCGCAGATGATATTTGCTACCGCGTGATAGACCTTGAAGATGCACACAGGCTGCACATTATTACACTGGAAACCTTTATGGCTATGTTCCTTCCCTTCTTCGATCACGAAACAGAATATAACTCAATAGCCTATGTGCAAAAGAAAATGGATGCTATAACAGATGACAACCAGAAAGTGCAATACATACGCGCCCGGTGGATAGGCCTTATGGTAGATAAGCTCTCAAAAATATTTATTGCCAGCGAAGCGGAATTACTGAATGGCACACTGGAAAAAGATTTGCTCAAATGCCTGCCTGAAAAAGACAGAATATTGATAGACCGGATCAATACATTCTCAGTTACGCACGTATATAATTACAAAGCAGTGGTGGAAATTGAGATAGCCGGTTACAATGTGACAGGTGGTTTGCTGAAAGAGTTTGTACACGCAGTATTGCATCCCGGACTCCCGAAATCAGCAAAGCTCATCAAGCTGGTTCCTGCACAGTTTCCTATTACCAAAGACAGGAATAATGTTTACCACGACATACAATCGCTGGTGGACTTTATTGCGGGCATGACGGATCTGTATGCCATAGATATTTACCGGAAAATAACCGGGATAACGATACCGGAAATCAGATAACAAGCCCTAGGTGTGCCACACCTCAGAGGTGTGGCACATCTAACTAAATTAAAACATGCACCCCAAAGAATTAAAGATAGAAGACTTCACCTACCACCTCCCCGATGAACGGATCGCAAAATATCCCCTCACCGAAAGAGATGCCTCAAAATTATTGATTTATAAAGATGGGGTTATCTCAGAAGACATTTACCGCAATATAAACACTCATATTCCGGACAACTCTTTAATGGTTTTTAATCAAACAAAAGTTGTTCATGCAAGGATGTTGTTTAAAAAGCATTCAGGCGGAGTGATTGAGGTTTTTTGTCTTGCCCCGCACAAACAGTACGCTGACATACATTCAGCTATGCTGCAGAAAGGTGAGGTGCTTTGGGAATGTATGATAGGTGGCGCAAGCAAATGGAAACATGGTCTTGTTTTACAACTGGCTAATGAAAACCCGAGGTTTATCTTATCCGCGAAAATTACTGAGCGCTATCCTGCTTCGTACATTGTAAAACTGGAGTGGGATAATGACCAGCTTACTTTTGCAGAGGTACTTCATTATGCCGGCAAAGTGCCCTTGCCGCCCTATTTGCACCGTGAAGCGGAAGTAACCGATGAAACACGCTACCAGACATTATTTGCAAAGGAAGAAGGCAGCGTAGCGGCACCAACAGCCGGGCTGCATTTTACCAATGAGGTCATTCAAAGTCTGCAGGAAAAAAAGATTGATACTGCATTCGTTACCCTGCATGCAGGCGCAGGCACATTCAAGCCGGTGAAAGCCGAAACTATGGCTGGGCACGATATGCATGCCGAATGGATAGAAGTAAACTACGAAACAGTGCTACAACTTTCAGAACACCTTGATAAAAATATTGTAGCCGTGGGCACAACATCCCTGCGCACGTTGGAAAGCCTTTATTGGATGGGAAATAAAATAGCTAATGGAGTTGTTGTTGACCTGCATGACATTGCAGTTTCGCAATGGGATCCCTACGGGGAAAACACGAATGTTCCTGCTGATGTTGCTCTGAAAGCAATTACAGATTTCATGCATATAAAGAATTTGAAAAAATTAGTCACCCGCACTCAAATTCTCATTGCTCCAGGGTATGAATTCAAAATCGTAAACGGGCTGGTCACCAATTTTCATCAACCGCAATCTACGTTGCTGTTATTAGTGTCTGCATTTATTGGTCCCGGCTGGAGAAAAGTATACGACTATGCCTTGGACAACGGTTTCCGCTTCCTGAGCTACGGCGACGGCTGTTTGCTGCAAAGACGATTAACCCCAGGCACCTGAAAGGCACATTTTACAGAATGATAAAATATGGGGAAGCCACGGAACTACGTCCCGATTTTTTATCGGGAGGGGTTTGGGGCTTCAATTTTTAACACATTTCCTCCCTTATATTTACTAATTTTGCACTCCATTTAACAAAACCATATTGAATACACAGGAATTTATTGAAGCTGCCTTACTGGAAGATATTGGGGATGGTGACTATTCTACGCTGGCCTGCATTCCTGTAGAAACAAAAGGCAAAGCAATTCTTAAAGTTAAAGAGAATGGTATAATTGCCGGACTGGATCTCGCAAAAGAAATATTTTATTTCCTGGAACCGGGAACGGTGTTTACTTTTTTTAAAAAGGATGGAGATAAAGTAGAGGTTGGAGAGATTGCTTTTGAAGTTTCAGCAAGTGTTCATACCATATTAAAGGCTGAGCGGCTGGCACTGAATTGTATGCAGCGCATGAGCGGTATTGCAACGCTCACCAGGCAGTATGTTGATTTAATAAATGGTTACCCGGCTAAGATTCTTGATACACGAAAAACAACCCCACTGTTTCGTGCGCATGAGAAGGAAGCAGTAAAGATAGGCGGTGGGGTAAATCACCGGATGGGCTTGTATGATATGGTGATGCTGAAAGACAACCACATTGATTTTTGCGGGGGTATTGAAAAGGCTATTGAGATGACCAATGCCTACCTTAAAAAAAATATGCTGAACCTGAAGATTGAAGTAGAGACCCGTAGCATTGAAGATGTAAAACGAGTACTGGCCGTTGGTAATGTAACCCGCATTATGCTCGACAATTATAGTCCTGAACAACTTGAAGAAGCGGTAAATCTGATTGGCGGCAAATTTGAGACCGAGGCGTCAGGAGGTATCAATCTCGATAATATCATTCAATATGCCCGCACCGGGGTTGATTTTATTTCTGCAGGCGCTATTATTCACCATGCTGTGAGTATGGACCTGAGTCTTAAAGCGCAAATAGCATGAACAAAAAGCACCTCGTTTTTATCATAAACCCGAAGTCGGGTGTTGAACGGCAAAAGGAAATAAAGAATGCCATTGATGCTCATCTGGATAAGGAGAAATATTCTTACGAGTTGTTGTATACCGAATTTGCAAAACATGGCACCGTACTTGCCAGGGAAGCTGCAAAACATGGCGCTTATGCAGTTGTGGCAGTTGGTGGAGATGGCTCAGTAAACGATGTATTGAAAGGTCTGCTTGATACAAATACGCTGCTGGCAATCATTCCTAAAGGTTCCGGAAACGGAATGGCAAGAACCTTAAAAATTCCGCTTGATATCAATGAGGCCATAAAAATGATCAATAAAGGCAACACAGCAACAATAGATATTGGTCTGGCAAATGGCGAAGCCTTTATAAGTAATGCCGGCGTGGCCTTTGATGCACTGATCTCTAAGAAGTTTGCCAAAAGTGAGCGTCGTGGATTATTTGTGTATAGCTGGCTGGTAACAAAATACATGTGGTTGTATAAAGAGTGGGACTGGCAGATAACCATTGATGGGAAGGCGCTGCCGAAAAAACGTGCGTTTATGGTCAATGTAGCTAATGGACAGCAATTTGGATATAATTTTAAGATAGCCCCCATGGCCGATTTTTCCGATGGCCTTTTTGACCTGATCATTATCCGGAAATTTCCGAAAATATTCGGAGGCATGTTGGTGGTACGGGCGATGACGGGTACTATTACCAAAAGCCCTTATGTGGAGCATATGCGGGGCAAGGAGATCACCATTTCACATCCCTCTTTACGGCTGATGCAAACAGATGGCGATGCACATGCCTGTGAAAATACCATAAACTTCAGGATTCTGCCCGGAGCAATTAAGGTGATTGTGCCGTAAGGGTTCAATCCTCTCCATCCTCACTATAATCAGATGCAATTCCTGTAAGGTCGTAAATCTTCTGTATGTCTTTAAGGATAGCCTTGAAGTTGATATCCAGGTCAATCAGAATACCCGAATGAAGATCGAATACCCATCCATGTACAATAGGGTAACCTTTTTGCTGGTAACACTTTTGCACATTGGCTGTTTTTATTACGTTGGTTGCCTGTTCTTTTACATTTAGCTCCACCAGCCGGTTGTATCGTTGCTGCTCGTCGGTTATTGCATCCAGTTCGGCTGCGTGCATTCTGTATACATCACGTATCGTTCTCAGCCATGGGTTCAGTATGCCCATATCCTTGGGTATCATCGCGGCCTTTACACCACCGCAATTATAATGACCACATACAATGATATGTTTTACGTCGAGGTGTTTTACGGCAAAGTTGATCACCGCCATTACGTTCAGGTCGGTATTATTTACCAGGTTGGCCACATTCCTGTGTACAAATACGTTCCCCGGCTCCAGCCCCATGATCTCATTGGCAGGCACACGGCTATCCGAGCAACCTATATACAGGTAATCAGGTGTTTGCTCCCTGGCCAGTTTTTCGAAGAAATCCGAATCCCGGGGGTTCATTTCGGCCACCCATTTTTTATTATTCTCAAATATTTGATCGTATGTAACCATAGAGCTAATCTATTATTTCAAGGTTATTTGCTACTTCAATAACCTGTTTAAAAAATCAATTTGGTCAATATTTTTATATAAATAAACGTATCCAATTGCTATGGCAACAGAAGCAAGGTTACCTATCAGGTAATAATCATTATAGCCATTTTCATCATTTGCTGCGGCCTCTTTATGTTTTAGTCTTGTCCCTAATTTCAACGCGCTAAAAAATGTCAATGCATGGATATAATCGTTAGATAGTGCAATGAATAAGAACAACCTTTCGATTAATCCCTTAACTATTGATTTGAAGTCAAATCCAATTTTCTTATAAAAAAGCTGCGCTATGACTGCAAAAATAAAAGCAGTTATTATTTCGGAGACTGTTATAACGATGGTAAGCAATAATAATTTTGACATGTCTTAATTTTTGGCTATAAATTTTATAACATCTTTTATTGATAAATAGGGTTCAATTTTTAAAGTTCGTGCTCTTTTCCAAATCTGTGACCGATCCGTCAACAATTTATCAGCAACAATTTTATAATCATTAACGGTCAAAAATTCAGAAATAATTTTGTAATCCTTTTCAAGTTTCCAAGTATCAATAAAACTTTGAGCAACAAAATAGGCATTGTTTAATGCCTGGCTAATTGATGGATCCTTTAATTCTATATTAAACCTTGTTTTAGTCTTTTTTAGTTCATCCAATAAATTTCTTGACGCTGTTAAGCCTGGTCCCATCATTCCATAAGCTATATCCGGGTTAATAGGTGTTTCAATTTTACCCTCTGCTAAAACATATCTGAGTTTAAATCCACTTTTCTTTTTGATTAATTCTTCCTCTATGTCAAATATGGTATTTGTTGCGGCAGTCAGATTTCGTGGTACACCCTGGAATTCATCCCCTAATGTTACTGTTAACGGAGAAAAAAAGTACTTCGGGTGAGATTTGTTAATTTTGTCAATAATTTTTTTAAAGTTAGTGGAAAGCTCCTTTTGTTGATAGCTTCTGCTGTCAATTATGTCGGCCATTAAAATTAAATAATTATTTGATTTCATGTTACTATTGCAAAATTACTGCAAATTATGTACTTATTGCAGAAAAACTGAAATAAATAAAAAACTGTAACAGCAGTCCTATATAAGTTAATTTTGCACCTCAAAATCAATTTTAATGAAATTAGTAACCTACTCAAATGAAGGTATGCCGCAACTGGCTTTCTATTTAGATGGCAAGCTTTATGATGCCAATACGGCCAATTACCGGCTGCCTGACACAATGGAACAACTACTGCAAAACTGGGAAGCCCACATAGAATTAATGAAAAGCACGGAGACCGACATTAAAAGCGGTAAGAACCATGTAACCGGTATTACCTATTCAGATGCCAGTATACTTGCTCCGGTTCCTAATCCCACGTCCTGCCGCGATGGCTACGCCTTTCGCCAGCATGTAGCTGCAGCACGCCGCAACCGTAAGGTGGACATGATAGCAGAATTTGATCAATACCCCATTTTCTATTTCACCAATCACAACGCCATACAGGGCCCGGGCCCTATACCATGCATGCCCGACCATTTTAAGAAGCTTGATTTTGAACTGGAGGCGGCAATAGTGATTTGTAAAAAAGGCCGCAACATAAAAGCACAGGATGCCGATCAATACATAGGCGGTTACATGATCATGAACGACATGAGCGCGCGCACTCTGCAGATGGAAGAAATGCTCCTCAACCTCGGTCCGGCAAAGGGTAAGGACTTCAGCACGGTAATAGGCCCATGGGTGGTTACCCCCGACGAACTGGAGCCCTACAAAGTATCCGCAAAACCCAACCACACCGGCAATGCCTACAATCTGAAAATGACCTGCAAAGTAAACGGCATACAGGTAAGTGAAGGCAATATGGGCGATATGGACTGGACATTTGCCGAAATAATAGAGCGTTGCTCCTATGGGGTAGATATATTGCCCGGTGATGTAATAGGCAGTGGCACCGTAGGCACGGGCTGCTTCCTGGAGCTAAACGGCACCGGCAAGCTCAACGACCCTAACTATCAGGAACAATGGCTTAAGGATGGCGACGTGGTGGAAATGGAAATAGATGGGTTAGGGCATTTGAGTAATACTATCGTTGCTGAAAAAACAGACTGGAGTATTTTGAACCTGAAAAAGAAATGATTATTTATATTTATTTGAATTGTGAACGCACTGCGTTCACAATTCAAATGATTTAATTTTATAATAAATTCACTAAACCAATAAATGACCCCAAACACCCCAATAGGTATTATCGGTTCCGGCGCTATGGGCGCAGGTATAGCGCAGGTGGCGGCTGTGGCTGGCCACAATGTGGTGGTTTACGACACCAATGAGGCCGCACTGGATAAGGCCAATAAAAATATATCTGCCACCCTGCAAAGGCTACAGGAGAAAGGCAAGATTCCATCTGCCAATGAGGTAATGGGCCGTTTTTCATTTGTCAATAATATAACATCGCTTGGTCACTGTGGCCTCGTTATAGAGGCTATTGTGGAGAACCTGGATGTAAAACGCTCTGTATTTAACGAAGTAGAACTTGTTGTAAGCAAGGAATGCATACTTGCCAGCAATACTTCTTCCTTATCCATTACTTCCATTGCTGCTGCCTGCCACAACCCTGCCAGGGTTATTGGCCTGCATTTCTTCAATCCTGCTCCGCTGATGGCATTGGTGGAGATCATTCCTGCAATTCAGACTGACCGGGCACTGGTGCCGCAGGCAAAGGCATTGATGACGCAATGGGGCAAGATACCTGTTATCGCCAAAGACACCCCCGGCTTTATTGTAAACAGGATAGCCCGGCCCTATTATGGCGAGGCGATACGCATTTTTGAAGAAGGAATAGCCGGTATGGGTGCAATTGATGCCATAATGACTGCCGACAACCAATTCCGCATGGGCCCCTTTGCCCTTATGGATTATATAGGCCACGATGTGAACTACGTGGTTACAGAGACGGTTTTTCAGTCATTTTTTTACGATCCGCGCTACAAACCCTCCTTTACCCAAAAGCGATTGCTGGAAGCAGGCTGGCTGGGCCGCAAAAGCGGACGTGGTTTTTATGATTATTCGGAAGGAACACCCTTACCTGACAGCACAAGCGATATGAATACTGCCGCCGGGGTATTCGAACGTATTCTGGCAATGCTAATAAACGAGGCTGTTGAGGCCCTGCACCTGGGGGTAGCCTCCGTTACTGATATCGAAACCGCAATGACCAAAGGAGTGAATTATCCCAAAGGGTTACTGCAATGGTGCGATGACTGGGGTGCGGCTAATTGCCTGGCTGTTTTGGACGGTCTTTATGAAGAATATCATGAAGAGAGGTACCGTGCCAGCACTTTATTAAGGAAACATGCTATTGGAAATAAAAAATTTGTTTAATTTTCGGGAATGAAACGATTAATACTACTCGCGATCCTGTGTGTTTTCACCAGTTCGGCCTTTGCTCAGAATTCTGTGATCTCGTTATATGGCGGCGCTGGTACCAGCCTAAAGTACAATTATGATCTGGGTATTTCCGGAGGACTGAGGTTTGTAAAAATAGGAAAGGGACGCACCGCTTTCGGGGCTCAGTTGTTTTACCAGGGGTATGCTTTCAGATATGATAAGGAAGCCTATGCAGTGAACAATGGCGCCAGCATAGCAGGAGTTAACATACTCAATAAGACCAGTTATATTTGTCTTGCACCCTCCATCGGCCAGTTTTTTGGAAAGCATAACAATATGGAAGCTTACCTGAATGTTGGGGCGGGATTTAAAATGAGCGGCAATGAAACAATGCGTAAGTGGGACAATACTCATGGCTATGTTAGTGGTGACTATGACAGTACCATTGATACCAGTCCAAATATCAACTCTATGATTTTCAGGGTTGGGTTTGGCATGGTCGAGTATATTCATATGGGCGGTGAAAGTAACTGGTGGGTCACCTTTACAGAAGATTTCGGTTTTTTGACGAATAGCATCAGCAAAACAACAGATGTTAAAGATCCTTCCCGCACTGCGTATAGTCCGACGAATAAAATAAACCCCGGCTATATTTCATTGCAGATAGGTATTTCTCATACCAGGACACACTACCGGTAATGAAAAGAATCTTTCTTTTCGCACTGATGATATTACTTTCCGGAGAAGCATTTTCGCAGGGTATGTTTGGCATGGAAGCAGGAGTGGGACAGTCTACCGTGAAAAAAAGTTATAAAACCCCGGTGATTAAAGGGTACTACCTGTACAAGCTCAGCCGTAACTTTTATGCGGGAGGCACACTTTCCTACGAGCGGTATTCATTCCTGGAAAAATACAATGTTGCGCCTGCGCCGGGCAGTAACAATGCCGTTATCAACATCAGGCAAAAAAGCGGATATATGTTTCTGTCCCCAACCGTTGACATGGGGATTGGCTACCGGAAATACCTTCATATTCATGCTGCTTTCGGCCTCGGAATTTTCACCGATGGCACCCAGCTAAGTAATAAATATGAACAGTATGTTGCCACACCGCCTATAGGCACTGCATACGATACAGCCACTGTAAATACTACACGCAACATACCAATACTCGCATCGCGCTACGCCATGGGTTTTTCGTGGCGCATCCCTACAGGTGGTTACTGGAATATTATATTGACCTCGGAATACGCTCACATACCTGCCAACCTTACCAATTTTGGTCCGAAACTTAAAACCGATTATGTCTCCTTCACTATAGGCATTATGCATAAGTACCCAATGGTGCTGGTGGAGTATTGATTTGTGGAGCGTATCGCTTAAGAAATCCAATTAAAACATCTTCCTGAAGCAGCGTTTTCTTTTATGCTGTATATGATTGTAGTTTTTCCAGTGATTGATGGCTTTTTCATTTGTTTCCAGCATGCCTGTAGTTTCTACGTATTCCACACCATGCTCCTGCATTACTTTCTGTAACTCGGTGATGAGAATAGCGCTCACTCCCTGGGCCTGCCAGTCTGGATGTATGCCGGTAAGCAACAGGTCCACAACTTTAGGCCTTTTTAATGCCTTCGATAAATGATACCACCCGAAAGGGAAAAGTTTACCTTTTGATTTTTGCATAGCATGGCTCAGTGAGGGCAGGCTTATAATAAAACCTATAATGCTGGCATCTTTGTCTTCTATTACTTTTACAAATTTGGGGTTAAGGATGCTGAAGTATTTATTGATGTAGAACTCAGACAGTTCTTCATCCATTGCTACAAAGCTAAACAGTTCACCGAAAGCAACATTCAGCAATGCCAATATCTTAGGCGCATATGCCTTCATTTCCATCCGGTTATTGAAATGCACTACTTTCAGATGATACCGGCGCTGTATCATATCATTCAGCTTCAATGCCTTTTCAGGTATTTCTTTTTCCAGTTTTAACCTGAACTCCACCCAGTCCATTTCTTTACCATAACCCGCCTCTTCAAGATGCCTGCGGTAATAAGGCAAATGATATTCAGAAGCTATAGATGGCAAATGATCAAACCCTTCTATCAGTATGGCCTGGTGGTCAAGGTTTGTAAATCCAAGCGGGCCGTGAGTACCATCCATTCCTTTTTCTTTTGCCCATTTTTCTGCAGTATCCAGCAGCGCCTTACTCACATTTTTATCATCAATAAATTCCAGCCTGCTGATCCGGCACATTTGTTCACCTGTCTTATCATTATATTGTTTATTGATTATTGCGCCTATCCTGCCTGCAACTTTACAATCCTTTATTGCTAACCAGAATTTCGCCTCACAAATTTTAAAGGCAGGGTTTGTGACAGGTTGCAATGCTTTTAATTCATCGCCTATTCTTGGTGGCACCCAATAAGGATTTGTATGATAAAGATCATACGGGAATTGTGCAAACTTTTTAAGATCGAAGATGTTGTCACATGATCTGATGATAACATTGGAACCGGGTTGCACTTTGGCTTTTAGTTTTGGTTCAATTATCCTGACCGGATTTGATTCTTGGATACTATTTATTTCGTACATAGGAAATAATTAAGGTTGGCAGATCAAAAGTCTTAAAAATATTGTCCTGTTCCAAATTAGTAATTGCTACCTGATTCGGGTAAATTGCAAAAAGCAAGAAATTATATCGCTTTCTTCCTAAATCCACGGCAAATTTTGCAATTTTTTCATTAACAATTCTTTAATCAGTAAATAATGTTATAACTTGTTCAGTGAATTATTGGTTTTTACTAAAATTCATTGTATGGAGCCTGCAACGCTGCAACAGCTTTTTTTCAAACATGTGAAGTCAATATTGCCGGGGCATTTATCCCTGGCTGATGAAGTTGCGGAATTACTAAATATTAGCAATGACAGCGCCTACCGTAGAATAAGAGGAGAAAAACCCATTTCTCTTGAGGAAATTCAGAAATTGTGTATTCGTTATCGTATTTCCCTCGACCAGATTATCAATATTGAATCAGACAGTACCGTCTTTTACGGTAAAAACCTGGATGGTGATAATTTCGATATTGAAAAATACCTGGATTATTTATTGATAAATTTAAAACAGATCAGCGCTTCTAAGGAAAAAATGTTCTATTACGAGGCTAAGGATCTGCCATTGTTTTATTACTTTCTGCATGATGACTTAGCTGCATTTAAGTTGTTTTTCTGGATGAAAACAGCCTTATCGTGCAAGTGCTACAGCAAAATGCATTTTGAAGACCATGACATGGGACCAATGCTTCATAAAAAAGGTTTAGAAATTTTAAAAGCTTACAATGGCATACCCTCTTCTGAGATATGGAGTGTGGATACCCTGAATGCCGCCATAAGGCAAATAGAGTATTACTGCTACACAGGTATTATCCGCAAAAAGGAAACTATCGAATTGTTATACAAACAACTGGAGCATACAATAGAGCACATCAAGGAGCAGGCAGAAAATGGTGAGAAATTCCTGGTAGGACAAAAGCCTGCAGGAGATCCCGGCAATTATTATTTATATTTCAACGAATGGTTTTTGGGTAATAATACGGTGTTTGTAGAAACAGACGGCGTACAGACCGCATTTATTAACCATGGCGTAATGAACCAGTTAATTACAGGTGACAATCAGTTTTGCAGTTATACAAAAAAGTCGTTTAGTAATACCATCAAAAAATCCTTATTGATCAGTTCTGTAGGAGAAAAAGAAAGGAATCGTTTTTTTAATATATTATTACAAAGAACGGCGGCATCAAAAAATGAAATGTTACTCTGATTGTCTGCATCAAAAATTTCATTGATAAATAAGATAACAATTCATGGAATGAATGGTTGGAAAGAAGCTATGGATTAGGTAAGTTGCCCAAAGCTATTGAGCTGAAATCCTGACTCCAACGTACTCCCCGGAACAAGGTCCCGATTTTTAGTCGGGAAGTTAGTGTTTATAGGCATGGGGCTTCTACTTCTTTATATACACCCTCGTCCCCACTCCGGTAAACGTAAACAGCTCATCCATGTCTTTATTGCGGATCGCCACACAGCCATCGGTCCAGCACACGCCTTTTTCTATCATGTCGTCGCCGCCCTTCCAGATACCATGTATGCCTACGTCGCCGCCAATTTTTGCATTTTGCGGGATTTTGCCGGTTTCTTTGAGTTTGTTGAAACGGGCTAATGAAGAATCATTCGGGTAATTGAGGAGCATAAATTTATCGTACTTTGAATTAGGGTTTTTGCTTTGGATGGTAAACCAGCCTTCGGGCGTGCAGCGATCGCCGGCCATAATTTTGTTCTCCTGCGGCTTTGGCCCGAAAACAGCTTTGTAAGACCTGACTATCTTTCGTTTGTAATATACCTCAACCACAAAACGCGATTTGCTGACAATAATCATCACAGAATCTTTATTGAGCGTATCGGGATTTATTGGTTTGTTCAGGCTGGGAGGGATATTCCGGATTACCATTGTTTCCCTTATCCGGTGGTTTCCCTGGTCGTATTGTATGGTTCTGACTACATTGCCATCTCTGTCTTTATGTTCTTCGAGCACCTGATAATTTCGTGGATGTGGTTCAGTAGCAGGTTCCGGCTTGGCGGGGGGCTTTGGCCGGGATTGTGCATGTGTTTGCAGGTCGGCAAACACGCACAACGTTAAGAATACGAATAGCAAAATCTTCTGTCCCCTATTCGTGTGATTCATTGTTGTTCAGTCGTTTTCTTATTGACACGAAACTATTGAAAAAAAGGGAAAGATGTGGGGGTATTCCCCATACCACATTCAACACCTTCGGAGTTGTGTCTTACGTTTGCCTACCACCGGTTTCACCGGCGGCTATTTATATTGAAACCCGTCGGGCTTCCGTAAGTCAACGATATCGACATCGCCACTAACAAACCCCGAAGATCACACTACTCCTTCGACCTCACCCTCTCCTTCGGAGATGGCCGGGGTGAGGCCCCTATTTACTTAATTGTTTATACTCTGCATTGGAAATTAATTTATAATCAGGGGGGATTCTGAAAATGGCATTTTCAACAGGGGCTGCTTCAATTTTTTCAGCTTCAAACTCCATTGTGATGCCGTTTTCATCTTTGTAGGAAAAAGATAATGGTAAAAATCCCGCATTGGGAAAGCGCTCGAAGGCCACCGGAAAAGGTGGCTGATATTCTTTGGTGTATAAAACGTTTACTCCCGTACCGTCATGGTAAACAATATTTCCTTTATACACTGCGAAACCGGCTATCTTACTGTTATTATTCTGTTCATTCTTAATCGTAAATCCTGTAAATTTTTCCTGCTTCTTCTTCATGTCATCCATACTCAGTTCAATAGCATACTTTTTGCCGTTCTCATTTTGGAGTGAAAATGCCTTATTGCTGCCACAATCCAATAAGACGACATCCTGGTAGCCGTTATTTAACTTCAGTTCTTTTCTTATGTGGCTGCCTTTGTAAGTAAAAGTATAGGTGCCTGTAAAAGTTTTATTCTCTGTAGTCCTGAGTGTAACTTTGTAAACCATAACCCCCTCTGCAAAAGGCTTTTGAGCCTCGGCTAAAAAACCGCCTAGTAAAAAAGAAACTAATAAAGCCGGGGTTTTGTAATTCATATTGTGATAGTTATTTGGCCAAATACCGGAATTAGAAACAGAGAATTATGTAGTTTTCGATACAATTTACCATAATTCTAACAATTCCTGATCAATGAAATAGAAATTTTTCTTTTTTTACCATTTCTCAAGGGGTTAAATTCGTACATTGCTTTGTTATTATTTAATACAGTCAGTACCATGATATTTTTGAAAAAAATTAAAAAAGCCAAAGGGTTCATCGCCGGTGTGCTACTATCAGCAACCGCCTTTTTCTTTATTCACGGAAAGTCAAATGACCCTTATTTCGAAATATCCAAAAACCTGGATATATACGCCAATCTGTTTAAGGAACTCAATACCTATTACGTTGACCCCATAGAACCCGGCAAACTGGTGAAGACAGGTGTGGATGCCATGCTGGAAGACCTGGATCCTTATACTAATTACATTACGGAGGCGGATGTGGAGGATTATGAATTTATGACTACCGGCAAATATGGCGGCATTGGGGCCAGTATGCGCAGGAAGGGTGATGAAATCTACATTGGCGATGTGTATGAAAACAGCCCGGCGCAGAAAGCGGGCCTTCATCCGGGGGATATGGTTGAATCAATTGAGAACCAGGCTGTAAAGGGTAAAACAATTGAAGACCTGAGTTTGCTGCTGAAGGGCTCACCGGGCACCCAGATAAACATGAAGGTAAAAGATGCGTTTACCCATAGCTCAACTCAAAAAATGCTGACACGCGGAGAAATAGAAATTTCCAGCGTTCCTTATTATAGTCTTATTGGCGAGCATAACGATATCGCCTATGTGCGCCTCACGCAGTTTACACAGGGATGCGCCAGGCAGGTAAAGGATGCCTATGATAGTTTGCTTCGGGCGCAACCATCTTTGAAAGGACTGGTATTAGACCTGAGGAATAATCCCGGCGGGTTGCTGGAAGAAGCAGTGGGCATCTGTAATTTATTTATTGACAAAGGGCAACTGGTGGTAAGTACAAAAGGCAAAGTGCCTGACCTGGATAAGGATTACAAGACACCAGGACTTATCTGGAATAAAGACCTGCCACTCACTGTTCTGGTTAACCACTCATCAGCATCGGCATCTGAGATTGTGGCCGGAACCATGCAGGACCTGGACCGTGGTGTGATTATAGGAGAGCGCTCCTATGGCAAGGGGCTGGTACAGGTGACCCGTAACCTTGGTTTCAATGCAAGGTTGAAATTGACCATAGCCAGGTATTATACACCAAGCGGAAGATGCATTCAAATGCTCGACTATGCACACCGCAATGCCGACGGCAGCGTAGGCTTCATCCCTGATTCACTTAAAAAATCGTACAAAACAAAAATGGGCCGTACCGTGAAAAGCGGTGGTGGCGTAGAACCTGATGTGTTTCTGAAAGACGACCCGATGAGCATGATAGCTGTTACACTGTATACAAAGAACTACCTCTTTGATTATGCAACAGAGTATGCAAGCCAGCATCCGAATATTCCGGCGGCAAATAAATTTTCACTTACCGATGCTGAGTTTACCCAGTTTGCAAAATGGGTGGAGAATAAAGACTACTCCTATAAAACGCAAACGGAGGAAGGATTGGATTCATTGAAGAATATGGCTGTTAAGGAAAAGTATTATGACGATGCCAAAAGTGAATTTGAAGCGTTGAAGAATAAATTGTCGCACGACAAGAAACAGGACCTTATGAAACATAAGGAGCAGGTGAAACAGATGCTGGAGAATGAGATCGCATCGAGGTACTACTATACACGTGGGCGCATAGCCCAGGGCCTGCAATATGATAAGGACCTGGATAAGGCAATGGCACTGATACAGCAGCAGGAAGATTATAAGAAGTTGTTGAAGCCTAATAAATAAGAGACGCCCAGTTTTTCAATAACTGCAACCCATATTCCGTACCTATAGATTCAGGATGGAACTGCACACCAAGGCAGGAGTAGTGTTTATGCGCCAACGCCATTATGGTGCCATCATCAGTAGTTGCAATAGATTCAAGGTCTGTATTATCAAATTCATTTACTGCCAGTGAATGGTACCTCATTGCGGTAAAGGGTGAAGGGATATTTTTGAACAACGAATGGCCCGTATGCGTAACCTCGCTTGTCTTGCCGTGCATGGGAGGAACATGTATCAGCTTAGCGCCAAAGTACATACCCAGTGCCTGGTGGCCGAGGCACACACCCAGAATGGGGATGCTTGTATGGAAGTGGTCAATAACCTGCATCGTAATCCCTGCCTGTAATGGGGTTTCGGGGCCCGGAGAAATAATGATTCGTTCAGGATTCAGTGTTATTAATTGTTCAAGGGTGATTTCATCATTGCGGTAAACAATGCACTCATGGCCTGTTTGTAGCAGATAGTGCAGGAGTATGTAAGTGAATGAATCGTAATTATCAATGAGTACCCACATTGCCCGCCTTATGATTTATTGTGTCAAAGAAATGGTCCAGTTTGCTGAAAGTGTCTTTCACAAACGGCAGCAGCCTACCTGCCTGCTCAAAGAACCACGGAGCGAATTGGGAAAGCCATGCGTATGTTTTTGAAGCGGCAATGGTTTCAGGAGCAATAACGTTCATGCGGCTGCCAATCCATAAAAGTGAACTCCACAATACTGTCCCCAGGAAAACGTACAGCACGCCACCGATCAGTTTATTTACAAAACCCAGCATCATGCTTTCAGCCGCTTTCTGTACCAGTTTAGCCAAAAGGCGAACCAACAGAACAACCCCAATAAACAGTATCACATAACTGATCACCTGCACCCATCCAGATGTAACATATCCTTTTTCCTGCAGCCATGAAGACAAAGCCTGTGACAGCTTTAGTGAAACAAGAATACCCAGTAATATGGCAAGCACGGAACATACTGCAACTATTATACCCTTGCTATAGCCGCGGATGAAAAATAAAATAAGAATAATAATGCCAATTACATCCAATATCATAGTAACAATCCAATATTTAACCACTGCACGCAAAAATCATTCCAATGGTAATCCGTTTTCTACTGCTTTTTTTTGAATGATAAAGATACAGTAATGAGAGCGGGTACAGGTTTGCAAGGGTTAGTAGAAAAAGGATTTTTCAACAGAAAATAAATAAAATAACAAAACAGTGCAATTTGTTAAATAGTAAAATTTAGCCGCTTGAATATTTTAACGATAAATTTATTTAACGAGCCACTTTTCTGAAATCCGCAACAGCAACAGCTTAGAGAAGTGTCTTACAGGTGAAAAACTGAAAAATCAAAAAGATTTCAGTTTTTCACCTGTAGGCAGTTAGTAATAATAATACCAATTTTACAATTCAATTTTAAGCTGTGAAAAGCCTTAGATAATATCCTAAAAACCAGTCTCTATAATGTCATCACCATGCTTTTTAAATGCTATCACCAGCATACGGACGGATTGAACACCCGTCCGTTATTTTTATTACTAAAACGGTGCAGTCCATTTGTTTAGACTTGTAATGCAAGCAACTGTTTTACCAGTTCAGAGATCACTTTTCCATCGGCTTTACCGGCAAACTGCTTGCTGGCGACGCCCATTACCTTGCCCATATCGGCAGGGGATTTTGCTCCAACCTGGATGATAATCGCTTTTATTTCCGCCTGTAGTTCTTCGGCGGACATTTGTTTCGGCAGGAACTTTTCTATGATAGCGAGTTCTTCTCTCTCTTTAACGGCAAGGTCTTCCCTGTTTTGCTTTTCGAAGATATCCAGGGAATCGCGGCGTTGCTTGGCCATCTTCTGAAGTATCTTTGTTTCAGCAGCCTCAGTAACTGTGCCAGAAAAACCTTCGGAGGTTTTTTCAATAATTAATGCCGCTTTAATGGCACGAAGGGTACGCAGCCCTGCTTCATCTTTAGCACGCATTGCGTTCTTCAGTTCTTCCATTACTTTTTCTTCAAGAGCCATTTTTTTATGGAATTTGTAGTTACTAACCTGCCTGCCGGCAGGCTTAGTAACGGGAATGATTGTTTAATAAATCCACCATTCGGAGCATTTGCTCACAAAGCGGAGATTCGTTTTTTCAGAAGCTATACGGCGTCAGTCTCTACTGCCTTGGTAGCCTTTGTGAGAAAGCTTTTGGCAAAGTCTTTAAGCTCTTTGGTAAGTTCTTCATTTTTTGTGGCGCGCAGGTATGTATCGGCCATGCCATAAAAAGTCTGGTAGAAAAAATCGTTCATTTCATCTATCATCATCTTATTGGTCCAGAGATCAATACGAAGCGCGGATTTTTCTTGTCCGTCCCATAGGCCAAGTAAAATAGCTTTTGCATTTTGCCATTCCGGCACTCCTCCATCAGGGGCAGTCCACTGTATTGATTCCGGCATTTTATCGTCAGCCAGATCTACCTGTATATTGATATGCGATTTCATAATTAATTTATTTTAAAAGTCAGGTGTCAAAAGTACTGTTAATTGGTTAAAAGGTTAAATAGTTCACAGGTTAAAGGGTAGTTAATTGATATAATCCGAATTATTCATCTGATAGCCCATTTGGCTTGGGCGCTGCCCATTTGTTCAATTGTTTTACACAAGCACTGATATCTTTTGGCAGGGGAGCCTCCACAGAAACAGGAGTACCATCTTCTTTTTCAAATTCAATTTTATAGGCATGGAGCGCTAACCGGCTAAGTAAAGGTTTCTCTTCTTCATCTTTTCCGGACAGATTGTATTTGCGCTTGATAGCTGATAACCTGAATGGTTTTCCATCGCCATACAACTCATCGCAAACAATGGGATGCCCGATAGATTGCATGTGCACCCTGATCTGGTGCGTTCGTCCTGTATGTATCTGGAACTGTACCAAAGCAAATAAAGGCCATTGCTCCACTACTTTATAATCTGTTACAGCCGTCTTACCCTTCCTGTTCACTACCATTTTTCCATGAACGGCAGGGTGCTCCATTATCGGGCTCTCGATCCTGCCTTCAGGCGGAATAACAATACCGTTCACCAGCCCCGCATAAAATTTATTCACCTCCCGCTCCTGGAACAGAATGGATAAATACCGGTGTGCCTGTTCATTTTTCGCAAAACAAATGATACCGCTGGTATCCCTGTCGAGCCGGTGTACCACCCAAATTTTCTGGCCTGCTTTTGCTTCCAGCAACTTGTTCAGGCTGGGCAATTCGTGATTGAAACGATCAGGCACAACCAGTAATCCTGCAGGTTTATTTACAATGATCAGGTCGTCGTCTTCGTATAGTTTTTCGATATTCATTTAGTAGAAATTCTTTAGCAGAAAGTAGAAAGTTTGCGAGTGCGCCGCCACTTCTCTATTTTTCCAGTTCTTTTTTATAATGACCGAGACAGTAATCTTCGTTTTCACGCATGATCTTCTTTTCTTTTTCTTTTTTGTCCTTAAATCCGCAAAGATGCAGTACTCCGTGGAATATTACGCGATGCAGTTCATCGGTATAAGTAGTTTTATACAATTTTGCATTTTCCTTCACACGGTCAACGCTGATATAGATTTCGCCCTGCATGGCTTTTCTTGATTCACTCAGGTCGAAGGTAATAATATCGGTAAACGCATCGTGCTCCAGGAAGTTTTTGTTCATGTCGAGCAGGAAATGATCACTGCAAAAAATATAGCTTAGATCTGCGGTTTGCACATATTTCAAATACTTACTCACCAGGCCATCTATAAAGGCAGAGAGCTTTAGTTTATTTTTTAGTCCTGCCTTTACTTCGTGTTCATAAAATGTAGCGGGCATAGAGGATGTTTTTTTGCAAAGGTAAACCCCAAACCCCGAATGGGGATTAGCTGGAGAATAAATTTTCGGCTTTTTGAGGATCTGCGATGGACGACCGCCAAGGACTTAAAAATAACTAGTTTTAGATAGGCCTATAATTGCTATATGGAACGGGGCCTATAGTTTATTGTCCCCATCGAAAAGTGGCATAGTTTTTGCTATATTTATTTTGAGTTAATTTATACTGTTATGAAAAATACTGTTTTAATTATTGCAATTATGCTGCTTTTTTTGCCTTATGCAAAAGCCCAGTATACGGCTAACGTTGGCCATGGTTCTAAACCGGTTTTTTCAAACATTATCCTGCCAGAATCTATTGAATACAGAAATCACTTGCAACGCAACAGGAAGATGGTTGCTGGTGGTATAGTGGCAGGGAGCGGCGGTGTTATAGTGGTTAGCGGTTTTTTTGTTTACTTTTATTTGGGTTTTGGCCCGGACACGGAACATGGTGAGATGAATATTCCGATGCAAAACCTGGGTGCCGGAATGATGGTAGCGGGCTTAGCGATGACTATAACCGGGTTCGTAATTATGCGAATGGGTCATAATGAAAAAAAGAGGAAATACGGTTTGGAATTGGTGGCTCCGAAAATCAACGAGATCGGTCTGGCTTATAATTTTTAATAGCAGCAATTTGCCGTGCTATTATGCTATCGAAGTTCAGGACGGTAAACCTGGCCAGCATCTGATCCCAGAATTGTACGTTTGCTGCTGTTGCACCGGTGATGACTTCAAACTCTGTAACGCTGGAAATGTAAAGTCGGTCGTAGTTCTTAAAATGCTTGATTAGTACGGAGTTATTCTTATCTGTTTTGCGGAAATAATCTATCAGAATAGTTGAGTCAACCATTAGTTTTTTGTCCGCCATTTTGCAATGCTTTTCCGGTTTTCTTCAATAGTTTTAATTTCTTTGTCGGCAAAAACGGGGCCATTAAGCAACATTTCTATATAGGCGGCCTTATCGTCTTTCCCGGCCTTTTCTTCGATCAGCTCTTGTCTTAACCTCGTTTTTTGCGAAGGAGTCAGAGCTTTAACCGCAGTCAGCAGTTGCTGAAATGGTATTTGCACTTTCATTTCCATTATGCGAATTTACGTAATTTGTTTAAATTGAGCGGGTAAAATTCCACACACATACGGACAATTGGAGATTATCAAGACAAATGGCATACAAGGCACCGAAGCAACGACCCGGAAAAACAATAAGAAATAATATCTTATAAACATAGGTTTGAAATTGAAGTGCAGAGTTCAAAGATAGAATAAGGTTACCGGCATCTATGTTAAAAGAGGTTAATGGGAAAATTTGAGCTTGTTTTTCGGCCGTACTATTTATTAATCAGAAAAGGAATGCTATCATTTTTATGAGTCCAGAATATTTTGTCGAATAGATTCTTGTCGTAAAAGCTAGTCAATAAATTTAATTCAACATTAGTTTTGTCTAATGGCTTGTAGCATAGCTTTACCATACCATACTTATAACTATAATAAAAGTCCGATGATGATGTGCCCAATTTTGAGGTATTCGTGGCATGTATGTGATAGCAATATAATTTGCCCATAGGCAAGTTGATCAGGGTGCTGTCGGTAACCTCATAGTGTGAGCTGAAAATCTCATTTCCCTTCCACCTGATCGTATCGCTGGGGCAATACTGATCACCTACTTCCAGGTCCCAGTCCCATTTTTTCCCGATAAACAATGGGAAGTGCAGGTATGGAAACGGGCAAATCTCAAGTATTGTATATTGCATCTCCCTTGGAGGATGAAGGAATAATTCTTCTGCATCACTTTTAACACCTGTATAGCTGTTATTCACTTTTGCATCGTTAAGGACATAGCTCCCGTTTTTTTTACTAAAATATACCCAGCTGATCGAATTCTGGCCTGAATTACCGTAGGCAATTTTAAAGGGATATTGTGTGCACATCAAGCCTAATGTGTCGGCGTACAGATGTTGATGGAGTGCATTTTCTGCCTTTACGGAGAAAACATAAATGTTTGGAACGTAGTAGTCAAAAGGTCCGGCAGTTTTTGTGCTTAGGGTTTCATTTATGTCATGAATTTGTGCTCCGCAGTTCGTTAAAGATATTAACTGAAAAAAACACACAATAATCAATGAGTTTTTAGTTCTCATTTTTATTTTTTCTTAAAAATAGGTTTAAATAACCAACAAATACATTTGCAGTCATATTTGACTCTTATCATTTTATTGAATTCTTATTTATTCATTATCTTGCTACCAATTCATTTTTTACTTTCACTTTTTACTGTTTAATTTTTATGTTCATAAACTATTTTAGTAATTTTGAAAAAAGGACAATATGGGTGCTATTGTAATAAAAAGCAGTAATAATAAAAACCTAAAGTTGCTTAGCGCGCTTGCGGAACAACTTGGGGAAACTGTTAATAAACTATCTCCTTCAGAGGCTGAAGACATACAGTTAGGTATGATAATGAAAAGAGAAAAAACAGGTAAGTCAGTTAGCCGGAAAAGCATTTTCAAACATTTGGACTCCTGATGAAAGTATCGTTTGATAAAAGCTTTTACAAAAGACTTGTAAAAATCAAAGACAAAGCGATACTTGAAAAAGTAAAAGCTGTTATTCTTCTGGTAGAGAATGCCTCAGATCTTCAACAAATACCAAACATTAAAAAAATGGAAGGGTTTAAATATTTTTACCGAATTCGGATTGGCGATTATCGGGTAGGCATGGAATTGAAAAAAGATACTATTTGGTTTATCACCGTCGCCAATAGAAAAGATATTTATAAAAATTTTCCATAATTATTAAATATCAATTCCCTTATTTTGCTTTCCATTACACACTTTTTTGCTTTTCACTTTTTACTTTTATTTTATTATGCGACAGGTTACAATATTAGGTGCAGGGCTGGTAGGGTCTTTGCTGGCAATTATTTTACGTAAACGTGGTTATGAAGTAACCCTCTATGAGCGCAGACCAGACATGCGCAGTGCATCAATATCGGCCGGTAAATCCATTAATCTGGCAACCAGCCACCGTGGGTGGAAGGCGCTTGAGTTGGCAGGGTTAAAACAGGAAATGGAAGCCTTGGCTATACCTATGTATGGCCGCTTTCTGCACCAGGCGGATGGAAATACCGCTTTTCAGCCATACAGCAAGAACAATGAAGCCATATACTCAGTGAGCCGCGGGGAACTGAATAAAAAACTGATGACCCTGGCTGAACAACATGGCGTAAAAATATTCTTTGAACACAAGTGTACTCATGTTGATATTCCTGCCAACAGGTTGCATTTTGAACTTCCCGGTAAAGTGGAAAAAACGGTGCAGGCCGACCTGTTGTTTGGAGCTGATGGTGCATTTTCCGCTCTGCGCGATAGTTATACACATCTCAGCAGAGTAAACTGCGACCAGAATTACCTGGAATACGGATACAAAGAGTTGTGCATACTGCCCGGCAAGAATAATGAATGGCTGATGGAGAAAAATGCACTGCATATCTGGCCCCGTGGTAACTACATGCTTATTGCGTTGCCCAATACCGATGGCACTTTTACCTGCACACTGTTCATGCCGTTTGAGGGCGAAGTATCATTTGCAAAACTGAAAACGGAAGAGGATGTGACTGCATTTTTCGATAAACAGTTTGCCGATGCAAAAGCGTTGATGCCGGGTCTTCTCGACGATTTTTTCACCAATCCTACTTCAGCGCTGGTTACCATGCACATTAATAAATGGCACTACCAGGACAAGAGTGCGCTGATAGGTGATGCAGCACATGCAATTGTGCCTTTTTACGGCCAGGGAATGAATGCGGGCTTTGAGGATTGTACGGTATTGTCGGGGCTGATGGAGAAAGCCTCACCCCGGCCCTCTCCGAAGGAGAGGGAGGTGTTAAGTAAGGAAATTGCAGATGACCTGGACTGGGGATGGATATTGAAAGAATATGAGCGGTTGCGGAAACCTGATGGGGATGCGGTGGCTGACCTGGCACTCAATAATTTTATAGAAATGCGCGACAAAGTTGCCGACCCTAAATTCCTGGAGCGTAAGAAAATAGAGAAAGAACTGGGCAAGCGATACCCCGATCAATTTGTTTCGGTATATGAAATGGTATCCTTCAGTCATACACCGTATAGTACGGCTATACAGTGTGTACAGGCGCAGGATAAGCTGTTGAAGCGAATAATGGATGCAGGTGATTTTTTTATGAACATGGAAAAGGGTAGTTTTGGAAATACACTTGGTACATGGATAACCGAGTATCACAATGAAGTGCAACAATTAGATTTCGGAAATGAAGCCTGATAAAAGATGGACAATAAGACCGGTAAACGAAGAAACAGTAAACAGGCTCTCTGACGCGTTAAAAATCAATCCTGCCATATGCAGAATACTTGCCTTACGGGGAGTGCATGATTACGAAAGTGCAAGACTATTTTTCCGGCCCGAGTTATCTCATTTACCTGATCCGTTCCTGATGAAGGGAATTAGAAAAGCAGTAGACAGGATAATGGAGGCAATAGAATGGCATGAACGCATTATAGTTTATGGTGATTATGATGTTGACGGCACTACTGCTGTAGCGTTAATGTATTCTTTTCTGAAAGAGAACTATAAAGGTGAGCTTTCCTATTATATTCCACACAGGTACCGCGAAGGGTATGGCATATCCAGGCAAGGTGTGGATTTTGCGCATGATAATGGCTATACATTGATGATCACCCTTGATTGCGGAATCAAATCGGTTGAAATCATTGATTACGCCCGGTCGCTTGGGATTGACGTCATCGTTTGTGATCACCACCTGCCGGATGCACAGTTGCCACCCGCTTTTTCGATACTTAACCCTAAACAAAAAGATTGCACCTACCCTTTTAAAGAACTGAGCGGTTGCGGCATTGGCTTTAAACTGGCGTCAGCACTGGCAATGCACCTGAAGCAGCCGATGGAAAATGTGTACAAGTACCTGGACCTGGTCGCCACCAGCATAGCTGCCGACATAGTGCCGATGGATGGTGAGAACAGGATACTTGCCTACTATGGTATAAAACGCATCAACGAGTCGCCATGCCTGGCAATTTCTACCTTAAAAGAGCTGGGTGGGGTAACAAGACCACTCACTATATCCGACCTCGTTTTTGTAATCGGCCCCCGCGTGAATGCGGCGGGAAGAATGGATGACGCAAGAAAAGCTGTTGAGTTTTTTATTGAGACCGACCCTGAAAAAATACCACCGCTTGCCGCAGCTCTTCATTCAGACAATGACGACCGGAAAGAAGTAGATAAAAGTACCACCGAAGAAGCGCTGGCCCTGATAGAGAATGATCTGGTAATGCTGCAACGAAAGTCCACAGTACTTTACCAGCCACACTGGCATAAGGGTGTTGTGGGCATAGTAGCATCCAGGCTGATAGACCATTATTACAGGCCTACCATCCTGCTGACCTCAGCCAATGGCAAGGCCACAGGCTCGGCAAGGTCGGTATCGGGGTTTAATATTTATGAGGCCATTCACGAGTGCCGCGACCTGCTGGAAAATTATGGCGGGCACTTTTATGCAGCGGGAATGACGATGAGTGAAAATAATGTAGATGCCTTCATTAAGAGATTTGAAGAAATAGTATCATCCACAATTACAGCCGACCAGCAGGTGCCTGAAATAGAGATAGATGCGGACATTCCATTATCTTTTGTAAAGCCGGCATTTTTTAATCTCATTAAGCAACTGGAACCGTTTGGTCCTGCCAATATGAAACCCGTATTCATGACCCGTGGCTTGCGCGACTATCAGGGCAATTCCTCGATTGTAAAGGAAATGCATCTGAGGATAATCGCTTACCAGGAAAACGGTTCGGTGGTGGAAGGAATAGGCTTTGGCCTTGCTGATAAATATGACATTGTGAAGAACGGGCCTTTTGATATGGTGTACAATATTGAGGAGAACGAGTATAACGGGAATACGAGGTTGCAGGTGAGGCTGGTGGATGTGAGAGCGGGCAAGTAATGCTATCCGTATTTCTTTTTGGGATTTTGTGACGTGTGAAACACTCTGAAAATCCGTACGATTTTTTTTCTTTTGTTTACGCGGTAAACGACCACGTAAGGGAATATTGGCACAACTGCCTCACTGTACGATTTATTTTTAACGGCGCATATTTCCGGATTTTGCTCAAGAGCTGCAATCGAGCTTTTCACAGAATCTACAAACTGGCGGCCCAACCCTTTTCGCTGCATTTCATACCATGCAAAAGAATCAACCAGGTCTGTTTCAGCCCTTGTAGTATAGACGCTTGTATATCCGGATTTAAGCCCCATACAATTCCTTCCTTCGGGTTTCAATTGAAGTTTCTATATCGTCTATAGTCAATCCTTTTTCTTCGCCCGACTCCAAAGCAGCGTCCATCCGGTCTAATTCGTCCACAAATTCTTTATCCTTCCACCATTCATTGCTGTTTTGGTCTATTTCAAGTATCGCGTTTACCCTACGCAGCGAGTTTTCGTCAGCTTTCTTAATATATTCAATAGCCTGCTTTCTTAATATTTCTGTAGAAGTCATACAAAAATTCTTTCTGTAAATTTAATGATTTTTGGTGATGGCAGCAATAACACACAGACGGTACATGCATTAATTTAGAACCATAGCCTATTTATTCAACTTCCCTACAGAATTATTCCCCACATTTGCTGTATATTTCCTGCCGGTAAAATAATAGCTATATGAAAAAACTACTTCTGGTTGCTTTGATGTTTGCAATAACGCCTTCATTCGCTCATAAAACGGATCATGAAAAAGTTCCTGCGGCTGTAAAGAAAACCTTCCACGATAATTTTCCGGAAATAAAAGACGGAAACTGGGAAAAGGAACATGGTAATTACGAGATCACCTTCAAGCAGGATGGCCAGAAGGTATCAGCGACCTATGACAAAAACGGGACATGGCTGGAAACTGAAAAAACTATAAGCACGAAGGCTTTGCCCGCAGCAGCAAATACCTATATCGAAAAAAACTGCAAAGGCAATCTCGTTCATGCAGCTTCTGTAATAAAAAAAGCAAACGGAGAAACCAACTATGAAGCAAGGATAAAAAGAAAGGATTACATCTTTGATGCGGAAGGTAAATTCTTAAAAATTGAAAAAGATTGATCCTTAAAAACGAATCCCGAATATGAAAACAGTAACAAAGTTTTTTTTTCTGTCAATGGCGATCGGCAACAGTGGATTTGCACAAGGCTATCATGTACTCAAAACATTCCCCATAAAAAGTAGCGGTGGCTGGGATTATATTGCAGTTAGCCCGGTGAATGATAATATTTACGTATCACATGGCATGCAGGTAAACATCATCAATAAAAATTCCGGCGACTCAACTGGTGTGATACCAAATACCGAAGGTGTACACGGCATCGCTTTTGCACCCGAATTTCATAAAGGATTTACCAGCAATGGCAGATTGAACACGGTAACTGTTTTTGACATAAAGACAAATGCTGTAACGGCGCAAATAAAAACCGGTGAAAATCCGGATGCTATTATGTACGACCCGTTTACTAAGAAAGTTTATGTATGCAACGGTCGCACCAAAGACCTTTCCGTAATTGATCCTGCAAGTAATTCAGTAATTAAAACCATAGCCCTGGGCGGGAAACCTGAAACTGCGGTATCGGATTATGCAGGAAAGATTTACATTAATATAGAAGATAAAAATGAGATCGCCGTTTTGAACACCAGGACTTACACAGTGGAACACAATTGGAAAGTGGGGAAAGGTGAAGAGCCATCGGGCCTGGCTATTGATACTAAGACAAAACGCTTATTTGCGGGTTGTGGAAATAAATTATTGATTGTGATGAATGCGGAAAATGGAAAAGTAGTGAAAGAATTGCCGATAGGTGATGGCTGCGACGGTGTTGCATTCGACCCAGGTACAAAGACCATATTCAGCTCTAACGGTGAAGGAAACCTTACCGTTATTAAAGAAAAAAGCGCTAATGAATTTGCAGTAGTTGAAAATGCACCTACTCAAAAAGGAGCTAGGACACTGGCGGTAGATGAAAAGACACACCTGGTGTATTTACCAACTGCGGAGTATTCAACCGAACCGCCACCGGCAGGACAGAGGAGGCGCAGCACTTTGCCGGGGACATTCAAAGTGCTGGTGGTGGGGAAATAATTAAATCTATGCAATGAAAATACTGATCGTAGAGGATGAGCCGGCTTTGAACAAGAGTATGGCTGATTATCTCTCCTCGCAGCAGTACCTGTGCGAATCAGTAAATAATTTTAAAGATGCACTTGAAAAAATAGAACTGTATCAATACGATTGTATTGTACTGGACCTGATGCTGCCGGGTGGAAATGGGCTACAGTTGCTGGAAGCATTGAAGAAAGCAAATAAAACAGATGGGGTCATCATTATCTCTGCGAAAAATGAACTGGACGATAAAATAAAAGGCATCAGCCTTGGCGCTGACGACTACCTGACCAAGCCATTTCATTTATCAGAATTAAGTGTGCGCATCGCGGCTATTATCAGGCGCAAGAATTTACAAGGCAGCAACCAGCTTATTTTTGAAGAAATAGGTATTGATGTTCAGGCACGGACTGTTAGCATAAATAAAACTCCAATAGTTCTTACCAGAAAGGAGTATGAATTGCTGCTGTACTTTATAATCAATAAGAACAGGGTGCTATCTAAAAATACAATTGCCGAACACCTGTGGGGCGACGATATGGATATGGCCGACAATTACGATTTCATCTATGCACACATAAAAAACCTCAGGAAGAAATTATTGGCCGCCGGGGCTGGCGACTACATTCAAAGTGTTTATGGTATGGGTTATAAATTCGCATTACGTTGAAACTGTTTGATAAATATAACCGGCTAAATATAACTGCCACCATATTAACATTTGTGGTTGGCAGTTGCGCCTTTTATTTTCTTATTAATTACATACTCCTTCGCCAGTTGGATGAATCACTGAAAACCGAACAGCAGGAGATTGTATCGTTTGTAAACAAGCATGATGCACTACCTGAGATAACCCCCACCAAAGATCAATATATCCAATTCAACGCAAACAAGGGCGATGAAATTAAGATCAAAAATGAATTCCTGACACTTAAAAAGAAGCACGAAAAGGAAGAAGAGAATTACAGGGAGTTGCAATTCGTTGTGAAGGCGGGCGATAAACATTATACAGTACTAGTTGATAAACCGCTAGAGGAAACAGAAGCACTGTTGCAGGTGATCATTGGGGTTACAATTGCAATGATTGCCATAATATTGCTGGTTGGATATCTGATCAACAGAACTGTGATACGCAGGCTGTGGAAACCTTTTTATCTGACTATTGACCAAGTAAAGAACTACCACCTGGCCGACCAATCTGATTTGAAATTGGAAAATTCTGAAATTGACGAATTTTCTTTACTGAACCAGAGCATCAATGAAATGACCGAAAGGATTCAAAAGGATTACGGTTCACTAAAGAATTTCACCGGACAGGCCGCACATGAAATGCAAACGCCCCTTGCGGTGATACGTACGAAACTGGATACATTAATTCAAAATGAAACTGTGCTGGAAAAAAATGCACAGCATATCGTTGATATCGAAAAAGCGGTGCAACGATTGTCGCGGTTGCATCAATCATTACTGTTACTGACAAAAGTAGAAAACAGACAATTCCAGTTGAATGAAGAACTCCGGCTGGATAACATTATCAGGGATAAATGCGCTGAGTATTCAGAAATGGCTGAAAGCCTGAACCTGAATTTCTCCCTTCAGATTGATCATGTAACCATAAAGTTTCATCACCACCTGGCAGAAATACTTATTAATAACTTATTAAACAACGCTATACGGTACAATAAAGCGGGCGGTGGCATTGAAATCTGTCTTACTCACAACAATTTGAGTATAACAAACACATCAGAAACAGGTCAGTTGGATGCAAAGAATCTTTTCAAACGATTTTACCGCGGACAAAACTCTGAAGACGGTACAGGGCTTGGTTTATCCATCGTTAAACAAATATGCGACCTGGCAGATTATACTATTGAATACCAATATGTCAACAGCAGGCACGATTTTACAATACACTTTAATCGCGGGTAACTTCTGAATTTATTCAGAATTGGGTTATTCCTTTGTAGTCATGAAACTTCATGGTAGTCAGGAGTTTGAAAAACTGATTAACTGGAAATGGGCGGCATTAACCGTCCTGTTCCTGTTGAATAGTGTTTGCCATGCCCAAAACAGGAACCTCGACTTTTATCTGAGTGCCGCACTTGAAAACAGCCCTTTATTAAAAGACTACCAGAACCAGGTTGTTTCCAACTCAATAGATAGCCAGCGGCTCAGGGCAACTTACCGGGCACAGGTAACCGGAACCAGTAATAATGCCTATGCCCCGGTAATAAACGGATGGGGGTATGATCAGGCGCTCACAAATATTGGGTCGTTCAATGAACTGGTAAATGTGAACCAGGCGTTCGTGAGCAAAAAAAACATTAATACACAGTACCGCGGCATTCGATTAGTTAGTGATTCTGTTTACAGCGCAAAAAAAATGTCGGAGCAGGAACTCAAGCGGTCTGTAACTGCACAATATATCACAGCCTTCAGCGATTTGCAGCAGGTGACTTTTTATAATGAAGTAAATGAGCTCCTCAGTAACCAGGAGTCAATCTTAAAAAAACTCACACGGGGTAATACCTACAAACAAACAGACTACCTGACTTTCTTAGTGACAATGAAGCAGCAGGAAATTCAACTAAAACAATTACTTATCCAGTTCCGGAACGACTATGCCCAGCTCTGTTATTTGTGCGGCATTTTCGACACATCATCCGCCACGCTGGATTCGCCGGCAATTTATATGCAGCAATTACCCGACGTTAATTCATCGGTATTTTTTCTGCGGTATAAAACAGACAGTCAGATGCTGGCCAACCAGATTGAGCTGATCAACTACAGCTACCACCCCAAACTAAATGCCTTTGCCAATGCGGGATTCAGCTCATCATTTCTTTACCAGGCGTATAAGAATTTCGGATTTAGTTTTGGGGTCAATCTGAATGTGCCAATTTATGACGGGCACCAGCGCAACATGCTGCAGCATAAGGTAAAGCTGCTTGAAAACACGAACGACAATTACAGGGATTTCTTTAAGAGACAATACGACCAGCAGATTGCTATGCTCCGCCAGCAGCTTTCAGGAACCGAATCACTGACTGCTGATATTCTCGATCAGATTAAGTATTCCAGGGGCCTGATAGATGTGAATGGAAAATTGCTGGAAACAGGCGATGCGAAAATATCAGACCTGGTAATTGCTATAAATACTTACCTGACAGCTAAAAACCTGCTGACCCAAAATAATATCAGTCGTATGCAGATCATTAACCAAATAAATTACTGGAACCGATAAATGAAGGGTATGTATCAATTATATAAAATAGCGGCACTGGCGTTGATCCTTGCACTTTGTATAGTCGGCTGCCATAGCGCTGAAAAGAAAGTAACCACTGAGGAAAAAATAACTGTTGAAGGTACTCCTGTGACGGTAACGACCATCAGCGCTTCGCCGTTGAAGGAAACGATTGACCTGAACGCGACGGCTACATTCCTGCAAAAAAATTATGTAAAGGCAAACGTGAACGGGTACATACAAACAATGAATGCGCAGCCGGGTAAGTATGTAAATGCAGGACAAACTTTATTTACGCTGATCACAAAAGAAGCAAGGACCATCAACAACTCAGTAAACAAACTGGATCCATCATTCAGGTTTTCCGGTATTAATGTGGTGAAGGCAAGCGCATCGGGATATGTGACGCAGCTCAATCACCAGGCGGGTGATTATGTGCAGGACGGCGAGCAACTGGCAGTGATCAGTGATGAAAGCAGTTTTGCATTTTTAATGAACCTGCCGTACGAACTGAAACAATACATGGCTGCCAACAACACTGTAGACCTGTTGTTACCCGACGGCACCAAATTAAAAGGAACGGTCAGCGCAACCATGCCCAGCGTAGATCCCGCGGCTCAGACACAGGGCATAGTGATAAAAGTATCGGGCGCAAACAAAATACCGGAGAACCTGATTGCTAAAGTAAGCATAGTAAAAAGCAATAAGCAGGATGCGGTATCTGTACCTAAATCTGCCGTGCTCACAAATGATGTGCAGAGCAGTTTTTGGGTGATGCAACTGACAGATTCTACAACAGCTGTGAAAGTGCTGATAAAGAAAGGGCTGGAAACAAAGGACAGGGTAGAAATAACAGAACCGAAGTTTAAGAACGGAGACAGGATTTTACTGACCGGGAATTTTGGATTACCTGATACGGCAAAGGTGAAAGTAACTGAATGAAAGAAATAAAAATGAAAATTTCAAACAATCCAAATTACCAATTACTCCCGATAGCTATCGGGACCAATTCCGGCCGCATGCAATGAAGAACTTTTTCGTTTCATATAAAAACCCGCTTACAGTAGTACTGGTATTCCTGGTGTTGGGGGGAATGTTTGCGTATAGCAAATTGCAAACCTCCCTGTTCCCGGAGATTACTTTTCCAAAGATCAAGATTATTGCCGATGCAGGTCTGCAGCCCGTAAATAAAATGATGGTAACGGTAACCAAGCCGTTGGAACAAGCCATCAAACAGGTGCCTGACCTTCACATGATTCGCAGCACCACCAGCCGCGGCAGTTGCGAGATATCTGCATTCATGAACTGGGATGCCAATATAGACCTGGGTCAGCAAAGGATAGAATCGAAGATAGGGGAGATTAAAAACCAATTGCCCGGTGACATACAGATCACAGTGGAAAAAATGAATCCTTCCATACTACCAGTTATGGGCTATACACTGGAAAGCAACACTTTGTCGCCCATAGAAATGCGGCAACTGGCCAACTATACTATTAAACCCTTTTTATCACAGACCGAAGGAATATCTGAGATACGCGTCATCGGCGGCAAGCAGAAAGAATACTGGCTCACATTCGACAAACAAAAGATGACCGGTCTCTCGATAACCCCTGATTCTGTCAGTGCGGCCATGGCGCAAACTAACCTGCTTAAGTCGAACGGGTACCTTTCTGATTATCACTACATGTATCTAACGGTTACAGATGCCGCGGTGCATACCATTGATGACCTGAATAACATCATAGTACGCAATGACGGCAAGCGTGTTGTTTACCTGAAGGATATTGCCACTGTGCGGATAACAGAAAGCACGGAGTATGTAAAGATCAATGCGAACGGCAGGGAAGGATTGTTGATTGCCGTTATCAAACAACCCAATTCGAACCTGGTAGATGTTTCGCAAAAAATAGAAAAGAGGATAGAAGATCTGAAGCGCATCCTGCCGAAAGAAGTTACCATAAAACCGTATTACATACAGGCAGACTTTGTAAACGACTCAGTAAAAAGTGTGACAGACAGCCTGTGGATAGGCCTGGCACTGGCAATAATTGTTGCCATCATTTTTCTGCGTTCGCTCAAAGCAAGCGCCACAATCCTCATTACCATACCTGTTACCCTATGCCTGACGCTGATTGTTCTTTATGCCGCCGGGTATACTTTCAATATAATGACCCTTGGCGCAATTGCTGCCTCCATCGGCCTGATCATAGACGACGCTATTGTAGTAGTAGAACAAATTCACAGAACGCATGAAGAAAACCCTGATGAGCCTACAACATCCTTGCTGCAAAAGGCTGTCAGTTATTTGTTGCCGGCAATGATCGGATCATCTGTTAGCACCATCGTTATCTTTCTCCCCTTTGTATGGATGAGTGGTGTAGCAGGCGCCTACTTTAAGGTGATGACTAACACCATGATCATCACCCTTGTTTGTTCTTTCTTTGTAACCTGGATATGCCTGCCGGTTCTTTACCTGCTATTTACAAGGAATAGAAAAACAAATAGAAAGCAGGAAGTAACGCATAATGTAAAACGCCGGAAATGGGTTGATTGGTTTATTCATAAACCCGCCGTCAGCATTGTCTTTGTTCTTTGCCTCATCGCTTCCATACTTCTGATTTTGCCAAGGTTACAAACAGGTTTTCTGCCAGAGATGGACGAAGGCAGTATTATTTTCGATTACAGTTCCCCTCCCGGCACATCGCTGGAAGAAACTGACCGCATATTGCGGGAAGTAGAAAAACTGATCGTAAAGATACCTGAGGTGGAAGCATACTCCCGCAGAACCGGCACACAGATGGGCTTCTTCATAACCGAGCCTAACCGCGGCGACTACCTGATTCAGCTAAAGAAAAAACGCAGCCGCACTACTGAAGAGGTAATCAGTGAACTCAGAAAAAAAGTTGAATCTACGCAGCCAGCGCTAAGAATAGATTTCGGGCAGGTAATAGGCGACATGCTCGGCGACCTAATGACATCGGTGCAACCGGTAGAAGTAAAAATATTCGGTGAAAATCAGCAAAGGATAAGGCAACTATCCAGCCAGGTAGCAGACATTGTTTCGGGAGTAAAGGGAACGGCAGATGTGTTTAACGGGGTGGTAATAGCGGGACCATCGGTTCGTATAATACCTGATTATGCAAAGCTGGCGCAGTTCGGTATTACACCGGTAGGTTTGCAATACCAGTTGCAAATGTCAATGGAGGGGAATGTGATGGGCACTATTCTTGAAAGAGAGCAGCTTTCCAATATTCGTGCTGTATACCCTGGCAACAGGAAGATAAGTGTGGCAGAGCTTTTACAACTGCAGGTATTTCTTCCCAACGGCAGGCTGACTCCCATTACCAGTCTTGCCACTGTTGTTATTGATTCCGGCGATGCGGAAATTCAAAGGGAGAACCTGCAGTCAATGGGCGTAGTAACAGCCCGCCTCGAGAGCCGCGACCTCGGTAGTGTGATAAAGGATATAAGGAATGAGTTGTCATCAAAGATCGCCCTTCCCCAGGGATACCATATAGAATATGGCGGATCCTATGCCGAGCAGCAACAATCGTTCAAAGAATTATTGATGATACTCATTGCGTCGAGCTTGCTGGTATTCGGCGTCATCCTTTTTCTATTCCGCGATTTCAGGGTGGCTTTACTTATTATTTTACTTGCTGTACTTGGCATATCAGGCAGCTACATTGCATTGTTTCTTACCCACACGCCGCTGAATGTAGGCAGCTATACCGGCCTTATTATGATAGTAGGGATCATAGGCGAGAATGCCATTTTTACCTTTCTCCAGTTTCGGGATACGATGAAAGAAAAAGGTGTTGATGAGGCAGTTATTTTTTCCATTTCCACCCGCCTGCGCCCAAAGCTGATGACTGCATTCGGCGCTATTATAGCGCTTATGCCATTAGCCCTCGGTATAGGCACCGGAGCGCAACTGCACCAGCCATTAGCCATTTCAGTTATAGGCGGCTTCATTATCGCACTGCCGCTTTTGCTTATTGTTCTGCCCTCCATGTTAAGGCTGCTCTATCGTACAAACAAGTAGAGACGCAAAATCTTGCGTCTCTATGTAATGAACAATTTTTCACCCCATTATTTCACCACAACCTTAGCGCTATAATTTCCATGTGCAGTACTGGCAAATAATAAATACATCCCTGCCGGTTGCTCAAGTATTATTTCGGTTGCCTTATTTGTGGTTGTTGTTATTTCGTTTATTCGCTCTCCAAGGATATTTGTAATAACCACGGTCAATGGTTCATCAATACCGGATGAAACGTTCACCGTAAAAGTTCCGGTATTCGGATTAGGGAATATTTTCAAATCATTTGTTGCCGCAACTTCATTTACATCGAGCGTCGCTGTAGTTCTGCCGAAAATATAATCGCCTCCCGAGTTGGCAAGTAATATGGCAATAGTGGGAGCAGATGTATAAGGAACTATAGTATTGGCAGCAGGAAGTGCAGACCCGTACCACGCAGAGCTGTAATACTGCTGCGTTCCAAAGTAACTATTGGTGCCGCCAAGTATATCACTAAGCTGGTAGGTGGCTTTAGGAATTACAGTGGCCGGTCCCGCAGCGCTGTTGTTGGTGACGGTCCAATAATGTTTCACCATGTGTGTGCTGGAAATACCGGAAGTGCCGATAGAAGGATGAATGCCGTTGTTAGCCTTTACTGTAAAGCTGCCGCCCGTGCCTGCAGCGTTTAGTTTAAGCAGCATAGGCACATAACTGCTATCGCCCACCTCATAATTCACTGCTGTGTCACCGGTAATTGTTTTTTCGAGGTTGCCTGCAACATAACCGGATAAACCCGCGCCGGTTACCCTGTTGGCAGCGCCGGTAAGCTTAATGTTATAAGTGCCAGTGTACAGCAAGCCGCTTATGAACGAAAGGACGCCTGTTGATGCTGTGTTTTGCGAAAGTGTCACTCCGCTGCTGTTGCTGATTATTAATGTATCAGGGTCAAGCAATGTCGTCGGGAGATGTGATCCGGTTAACTGTGGTATGGAACCGTTAAAACCATAGTTACCATGTGGATCAAATGTCATTGTACCTGTATTAGCAATAGCGCCGTTTATCCCGTTGGCATGGCCTGAAAAAAGGGTTCCGGTGTTGGAGAGCGTAAAATTATGCGTGCCAACTACGGTATCCGCGGCGGGACAAATAAGTGTTCCGTACACGGTTAGTCCGTTTGCAACTGTACCTGTTGTAGTGGTAAAATTGCTATCCAGTTGAGCTTTGCAGTTGGTATCAACAAATACATCCATAGCGCTCCATGCGCCTGTACTCAGATTATCTATCATCATGGTACCTGAAGCTGCAGGCAGGCAAAAATGTAAACTGCCGGTTGCGCTGCCACCTGAACTAACCAGCGTGGATGTACCTCTTAAGCTGCAGTTGCCAAACATATTCATTCTTAAATTGGCCAGGCCGCCAAACACACTTATGGAACCACCAGTCATTAAAAAACTGCCGTGAGAATTGAAGGTAAGATTGGCGCCACCCCCGTTAACAGTAAATGTGCTGTTACTGATGTTCGTGTTTCCGTAAATGTTAATAACAGGCACAGCACCTCCGCCTGAAACATTGTATGTGCCACCATTACCAACGAGGTTTCCATATACAGTAACAACCGGCGCGGCTCCTCCCGAGCCACAACTCAAGTCGCCACCCGGAGCAAAAGTCAGGTAAACGGGTGCTGATGCGGGAGTGCCCAAAGTCCATGTTGACGAGGATGGTATGGTCATGGAAAGTGTAATCGTCCAGGTATCGCCCGGAGTTAAAAAACTGGTAGGGTTGGATGAGCCGTTTGTCCAGTTTGTAAGTGTTGTTATATTACCTGTAGTGCCGGTTGTCCAGGCTGTGGCATAGCCTCTAAAGCTGATATGAAAAAGCAGAAACGCAAGAATAATTGTCTTCCCGGAGATTCGACTTGACCTTAACTCTTTTAATGTAAATTGTTTTTTCATAACACTATTTTTATTTGATGATCATTGAATGGAAATCTTTGCAGGATAAATTCTAAATATAAAATTACATAACATTTTTGATAAATAACAGCAGACCCTACTTATGTTACATCATATGAACCAACAAACATAAGACCCTTAAAAACAATTAGAGCCACAAAATTTTGCGGCTCTAATTGTAAATTATATTCATAAGCCTATTTTATCAAAACCCTCGCACTATACTTGCCATGCGCAGTATGGGCCGACAGTAAATAGATACCGGCGGGTTGTGCCATCGTTACTTCGGTAGCCCGGTTAGTAGAAGCCGATATTTCCTTAACCGTTTCTCCAAGAACATTGGTAATAACCACTGACATTGTTTCGTCATAAGCCATTGAGAGATTCACACTAAACGTACCTGTTGATGGATTTGGAAACACCGTCAGGCCTGAAGCCGGCGTTAGCGGATTTACATCAAGGGTAGTTGCGACACGGCCAAAAATATAATCACCTTGCAATGCTGTCAGAGAAAGCAGTGTGGTGGGTGCCGAGGCAAACAGAGTATTGTGTGTGGGGAGCGGCGCGCCCAGCCATGCTGACCCATTGTAAATCTGGGTCATGAAATAATTGTTAGTGCCGCCAAGTATGTCTGCCAAAGAATAAATGGCCTCGGGTACAAATGAAGAAGTGCCCGATGCGCCAAAACTGGAAATCGTCCAGTAATGGTTGACGATGTTTGTACTTGAGAATCCTGAAGTGGCAATTGAAGGATGAAGCCCGTTCGTCACTTTGACAGCTATCGCACCCGCAGTATCGGCTACGCCGGTACAAACAAGTAACATCGGCGTATAACTCAGATCGCCTACTTCGTAATTAAGATTTGTGTAACCGGAATCGGTTTTTGAAAGTGTGCCGTTTACATAACTCGTTGCACCCGCACCGGTTACCGATGCAGCTGCGCCCGGAGTAGTGATTTTGAAGGTTGACGTATTCAGAATACCGCTGGTAAATGCAAGCGTGCCAGTGGTTGAAATACTTTGAGAAAGTGTAACGCCTGCTGAATTGTTGATCATGATTGTATCAGGAGCAAACAGGGCTACCGGCATGAGTGACCCGGTAACCTGCGCCACCATACCGTTAAAACCATAGTTGGCTGTATCATTGAAAGCCTTAGAACCTGTAGTTAATATAGCCCCGTTAATACCGGTACCATGACCAACTATGAGCGTGCCGTACCCATTTAGCCTGAAAAAACACGAACCGTTTACTACATATGCGGCCGGACATTCCAGAATACCGTCAACCTTCAGTCCGAATGAATCACTGAAGCTTGGTGCACCCATGTACAGACTGAAATTTCCATCAAGCGTAGCATGGCAATTTGTATCAATCCACATCTTTGTGCCCGACCATGTTCCTGTGCTTGTATTATCTATCAACATTGTTCCGGCTCCCCTTGGAAGTGAAAAGTGTATATAATTATAACAACCAGCACCTGTATTTGTAAATGCCGATGCACCGCTGAAGCTGCAGTTGCCGTAAAAATTAAGTGTGTTGGTACTGCCCGCTCCATTGGCATTATTCACCCCACCGGTCATGATATAGTTGCCGTGAATTTTCAGTCCCATTATGCCGCTTGCTGCACCGGAAGTTGTAACGGTTCCGCCGCTCATAATAAAGTCGCCGTAAGTACTCACATAAAAATGCGAAGACGCGCCGGTGGAGCTTATGGTTCCTGTGGTCAGCGTTAAATTCCCGTACACATTTGCATTGGCTGTAGTTCCCGCTCCCCCAAGACTTAAAGTTCCGCCGTTCATAAAAACATTGCCGTAAATATTCACCGGTGCAACACCCCCCGCACCCGATATAGTTAACGACCCTCCGGTATTAAACTTCACAGTATCCAAAGCAGAGGAAGCAGTACCCACTGTCCAGCTCGAGGTAGATGACAAGGTCATGGCCAGCGTAATCGTCCAGGTATCGCCTGGTGTAGTAAATGTAGTTGGGGCAGATACACCGTTAGTCCAGTTTGATAGAGTGGTAATTGGTCCGGCAGTGCTGGTAGTCCAGACAGTTGCAAAGCAATTATTGACAATCATGCAAAACACTGCAACGATGGTTAATACTCTGAAAGGGTGTGTAAAAAGATTTTTCATAAAACAATCATTTTTATGGTAACAATTTATTGATGTGCTAACAAAGTAGATATTAAAATGCAAATTACATAGTATTTATATTGGCTCTCAAAATGCCGAAGTATATTTGGGTATCGTGAAGGGCATTTCAATATTAATTTTACTATGTATTTCACCAGGTTTGGGTGATGGATAAGTTTTTCCGCAAAGTTCTATAAAATAAATATAGCAGTCTGTTATAATGTCCGCAATTTTAAAAAATCAACATTTGATGAAGAAGAAGGGTGCGATACGGGCCCAGCATTTGGAAATGAAATTTATAAATACTTACCTAAAGACAGTCTACTTATATTATTTTATATAAATTACATCTACAGCACTCCACAAAATTCATATTCATTTACAATGGATTCCTTGAAAGGCAATCAAATTGAAATTACGGTTTTAGATAAGGAAACAAAATCACCTATACAGAATGTAACTGTTTACCCTAAAACAGAAAATATAGGAGCAGTTACAAATGAACTCGGGAAAGCAATTATGCAGACGCTATAGAGTTGGAAAATGATACACTTTTGGCAAGTTCTATGGGTTACACATCGTATCAGTATAAAACTGATTTTATGAAGGGAAATCTCTTAAAAACTACTATTGAATCAGAACACTGTTTCTATAAGGAAAATACAGATGATACCATGCATTTAACCCTTGGCAGTTAAGGCCGGTATTGCTGCAACTGATTATCCAATGCAACTGTCTTCATAACATCAATTTTTGCACTGCAAAGTCAGGGTTTTCAGCACAACATTAAAACGCAAAATATTCATATGCATTAGAGAAAAATCATCAATAATCCCCATCATTTTTCATTTATCTTTGTCTCCCTCCTAAATTTTTTTAAGTTGAGATTAAAGTCTTTAGAAATAAAAGGGTTCAAGTCTTTTGCCGACAAAACCCATATAGTGCTGGACAATCCTATTACGGGTATTGTGGGTCCGAATGGCTGCGGGAAATCGAATATCGTGGATGCCATACGGTGGGTGATAGGTGAGCATAAGATCAAGGCGCTGCGCTCTGATAACCTGGATGACCTGATCTTCAATGGTTCGCGCACGCGCACGGCATCGGGTATGGCTGAAGTATCACTTACTTTCGAGAATACACGTAACCTGCTGCCTACTGAATTTACCACTGTTACCATAACCAGGAAATTTTATAAGAACGGTGAAAGCGAATACCGCCTCAATGATGTAAGCTGCCGCCTGAAGGATATTCATAACCTCTTTCTGGATACGGGTGTGAGTAATGACTCATACGCTATCATAGAACTGGGGATGGTGGATGATATTATTAAGGATAAAGATGGCGCACGCCGCCGTATGCTGGAGCAGGCTGCCGGTATCTCGATATACAAAACACGCAAGAAAGAGGCGAAACAAAAACTGGAACTTACCGAACTGGATATAGCGCGTATTGAAGACCTGTTGTTTGAAATTGGCAATAACCTGCGTACACTTGAGAGCCAGGCAAAGAAGGCGGAGCGATACTTCAATATTAAAGCGGAATACAAAGAGGTAAGTATAGAACTTGCGAAAGCGTCGCTGGAGCATTTTAATGAGCAATATAAAACGCTCAATGAGCAGCATGATGCGGAGACTGACCGCAGAACTCAGCTGGAGGCAATAGTGGCCACAGAAGAAGCCTCGGTGGAGCAGCAGAAGGTAAGGCTGATAGAAAAAGAACAGGAACTGAGCGTAATGCAGAGACAGTTCAATGAACTGGTGAACAGGGTCCGGCAGCTTGAAAATGATAAAAAGCTTGCTGCACAACGGTTAGAGCACCTGAAGGAGCGGGAGAAAAATCTGCGTGATTTCCTGTCTGGTGCCGGTGGGCAGTCTAAAAAGCTGGAGGATTCGATAGCCTTCTCAGAAAAACAAATCAAAGAAGAATCTGCAGGGCTGGAACAAATAAGGCATGAGCTGGAAGGACTGCGCACGGCGGTAGATGAAAAGCGCCATGCGTTTGACGAAAAGAAACAGGTGCTGGAGCAAATGCGTACGGAGTACCAGCAACGGCAACGCAGCCAGTTTGACGCGGAAAAGAAAGTGGCCATAGCTGATACCTCTGTAATGAACCTGCAACGCAGCATGCAGCAGGTGCAGGATGAAAAGACACAGAGAGAGGCGCAAGTGGCTCAATTAAACACAGAGCGTAAGGATACGGAAGAAAAACTTGCAGATAAACAAGATGAACTGCAGGACCTTATTACAAAACATGAGGAAGTAAAGAGTAAAATATTGCAGAGCCAGGAGCAGATGGAGACGCTGCGCGCCAAACTTGTGGAAGAGAACCGTAAGCTGGATAGCAGGAGGAATGAGCACGACCTGCTTAAATCGCTGGTGGATAGCCTGGAAGGATATCCGGACAGCATTAAATTCCTGAAGAAGAACAAAGAATGGAATAATGATGCGCCGCTTTTATCGGATGTATTTGTGGTGAAGAATGAATACAGGACCGCATTGGAGAACGTGCTCGACAATTTCCTCAACTACTACATAGTAGGTAACCCCGGCGAAGCGGCTAAAGCGGTGCACTTGCTGGATACAAATAAAAAAGGAAAGGCAAATTTCTTTGTGCTGGACCACCTTGGTGAATATCTTTCTACACCATCCGAAGCGCCGGCGGGGTCGGTGCCGGCGCTGAGCGTGGTGACTGTTGATGACCAATATGCTGAGTTGGCTAAACGATTGCTGGGACATGTGTATGTGACGAATGATGATGCCGATATATCGGACGTAGAACTTACCAATGGCAATGTGCTGGTGAGCAAGAGCGGCAAGATGATTAGGGGTAAGTATACACTTGGGGGTGGCTCGATAGGCCTGTTTGAAGGGAATAAGATCGGTCGTGCCAAGAACCTGGAGCGCCTGGTGAAAGAGATACAGGACCTGATTAATACTACCACCGGATTGAAACAGCTTGTTTCGGATACCCAAACACAAATAACAGGGTTTAACAGTGAGCTGAATGATAAGACGATAGAACAAACCCGCCAGGAGATAAACCGGTTGCAGAATCATAGTGTAAACCTGGCTAACCGGATTGAAAACTATGAACACCTGAACCAGGGAGGTGAAAAAAGGCTGCAGGATATTCAAAGCCAGCTGGACCAAACGCATGATAATATACAGGATACGCGTGCTGAACTGGAAGCGATAACCGAATCGCTGAAAACACTCCAGCAAAACATACAAAATGCAGAAGCAGATTTCAGGTCGGTAGAGCAGGCGTTTAATGAAATAACCCAAAAATATAACAGTCATAATATCGCTTATACACGTCAGCAAAGCAAGCTGGACAACCTGAACCAGGAGCTGCAATTCAGGACCAACCAACTTGCAGACCTTAAAAAACAAATAGCTGAAAACAGCGAGTCGCTGCAGCAAATTTCAGTGCAGCTGGAAGAAACGGAAAAGCTGCTGCATACGGGGGATAATGAGTTGTATGAGTTACTGAGCCGCAAAGAAGGCGATGAGCGGATTCTGAATGAGAAAGACAGGGCATACTATGAAATGCGTAACAATATTACCGCTCAGGAAGGCCAGCTAAACCAGAAACGCCGTGAAAAAGAACATGCCGAGGCATTGCTTAATGGCATTAAAGATAAACTGAGTACCATGAAGGTACAGGTGGCCGGCATGAGCGAACGGCTGGCAATAGAGTTTAAGGTGGTGCTGGACGAAATACTTGACCAGCCACGCAAGGGCGAGGTAAGTATAGAAGAACTCACTGCGGATAGTGAAAAGATGAAAAAGCGCCTGGAGAATATGGGCGAAATCAATCCTACTGCTATTGAGGCATATACCGAGATGAAAGTGCGTAATGATTTTATAGCAGAGCAGCGCGATGACCTGGTGAATGCAAAGGAATCCTTGCTTTCTACAATTGCGGAGGTCGAGAATACAGCCAATACAAAATTCAGTGAAACATTTGATATGGTGCGGAAGAACTTTGTGCAGGTATTTAAAGCGCTGTTTACAGAAGATGATAATTGCGATCTGCGCCTCACAGACCCGGACAATATGGCCGACAGCAATATAGAAATATACGCCCAGCCTAAAGGGAAGAAACCAAGCACGCTTACCCAATTATCGGGAGGGGAAAAGACCCTTACATCTACAGCGTTCCTGTTTGCCATTTACCTGATCAAGCCTGCACCTTTCTGCATACTTGATGAAGTGGATGCGCCGCTGGATGATGCCAACGTTGGCAAGTTCACACAGATGATCCGTAAGTTTTCGGATAACTCCCAGTTCATCATCGTTACCCACAACAAGCAGACTATGGCTGCAGTGGATGTGATCTATGGTGTAACCATGCAGGAGCCTGGTGTGAGCAAGCTGGTGCCGGTGGATTTCAGGAGCCTGAACTAGAGCTGGAATCAGGAATTGGTTGTTTGGAACCTGTCTGCTTACAGGCAGATTGGGATTGTTTCCCTTATTCCATACTATCAAACAAAGCCTTCAGGTCCAGCGAAAATCCTTCCAGCACAGACGAGGTCATAGTGTCTCCTGCTACCATTAACCGGGACGGGATGTACTTGCCATCTGCCAGTGTATAAACGAGAAACGTCTGGTCCTGGGGTGATACTACCCAGTATTCTTTTACGCCCGCTTCCAGGTATATGTCGTATTTATTCCTTAGTTCGGTTACATTATTGCTTGGAGACAAAATTTCAACCACAATATCCGGTGCGCCCAGGCAGCCTTTAGCGTCAAGTATTGATTTGTCGCAGATCACACAGATATCTGGTTGCACTACAGTGATGATGTCCTTATCATCCTTAGACTTACGAGGTAACCGAACATCGAAAGGAGCAGAATAAACTTTACAATTTTTATGTTTTAGATAATCATATAATTCTCCATGAATAAAAGTAGAAAGATCCTGGTGCGTCCTGCTGGGTGCACTCATTTCGAATATCTTTCCTTTTATAAGTTCAACACGCTCTGCAAATGTCCATTTAAGGTAATCTGCATAAGTATATACGAGGTTCAGATTGAGATCAGCCAGTTTCATTTTAAATTCCTTTTACACAAATGTATGAATGAACCAGATAATTTTGATAGAAGCTTATGTTATTTTCAGAATTTGAGTTTATCTGATACCAAGCTCCTTAAGCGCAAACGCCAGCACATCCATATGGTCGAATGCCATTTCTTTTATGTCTTTTACGTTTACCCAATGTGCTTCAGCGGCATCATCACCGCCGGTGACCGGCAGTTTTTTGTCCAGAATGGCATAGTAAGTAACAGAAACTGTTCTTCCACGGGGGTCGCGACCCGGTTTGCCAAATGTGTGCAGTTGTTTCAGTGAACTGAGCTTCAGCCCTGTCTCTTCTTCCAGTTCTCTAAGGGCAGCGGGCTCAAGGTCTTCATCGTCTTCTACAAAGCCGCCGGGTATAGCCCACATGCCCACATTAGGTTCAAATTTCCTCTTCACCAGCACGAGCTGAAAATCTGCACCATCTTTATAAAAGATCATGGCGTCAGCGGCTACTTTGATGTTTTGGATGAGCATATTTGTTCGTCTAACGAGTCACTCTGGTTACTTCCAGAAATGCCTTACTACGTCCAGCCCGTTGGCGTATAGCATCAGTGCAAGCAGCAGCACGAGCCCTACAGAGGTGGCGCGCTCCATTACCTTCTCACTTACTTTTTTCCCGGTTATCATTTCAAACAGCAGGAATATTACATAACCTCCATCAAGCCCCGGTATTGGCAGCAGGTTCATGAATGCGAGTATTACGGAGATGAATGCCAGCAGCATCAGGAAGTCGTGCATATCAAACACGGCAGGGAATATCTTCCCGAAGCTGGCCATGCCACCCAGGCTTTCGTTCAGCTTCACTTCGGGAGAGGTGAACATCAAACCTAACTGCCCGGTATAATCTACGAACTTCTCAACCGTAAATGAAAATCCCCTGCCAACGGCCTGAATAGGGTTGTAATGTATCTTTTCGATGTGGAGAAATTTCTCCCTGTCGGCAGAGCCTATACCCATCAATGAATCCTTTGGCACAGTAACGCTAAATGACTGTTCGGCATTATCGCGTTTTACCACAACAGTGATGGGTTTGTTGTAGTTCGCCTCAACAATCTCATGCACCTCATTGTAAAATCTGATTGGCTGGCCATTTATAGCTACAATTGTGTCGCCTGCTCTTATGCCTGCCGTTGCAGCCCTTCCTTGTGGAAACACGGAATCAATATACGCAGGTAATGCAGAGCCAATAAAACCTTTTTGCATTTTCAGCATTTTCCGTACAGTACCTTTAGGGATATTGATCACGGTGTCTTTCCCATTGCGCGAAATTTCTATAGTGCCTGTCTGGTTCTTGCTGTAAACGATTGCCATTGGAATATGGTCAAAACGTTCAACCTGCTTATTATCCACCGACCTGATAATGTCTCCGTTACGCAAACCTATGCTCCTGCCCAGGCTGTCAACTGCAATACCGTATTTTGCACTGCTGGTCAGCAGATACTGTTCACCATATACTCCGAACACGATCATGTAAATTACTACCGCCAGCAGCGTATTCACTATGATACCACCCAGCATGATGAACAGGCGCTGGTATGGTTTCTTTGAGCGGTACTCCCATGGCTGAGGCGGCAGGGCCATTGCTTCCTTGTCCATGCTCTCGTCTATCATTCCCGCTATCTTTACATAGCCGCCTAACGGGAACCAGCCGATACCATATTCGGTATCGCCTTTCTTTTTCTTAAAGAGCGCAAAATTCAGCAAGCCCCCAAAGGGAAAAAGAAAGTCGAAGAAAAGGTAAAACTTTTCTACCCTTGTTTTGAACAGGCGGGCAAAGAAAAAGTGACCGCCTTCATGCAATATGATGAGTATGGATAAAGCGACGAACAACTGGATTACCTTCATCCATGTGCCGGAAATTAATAGTATAGTTTCTAAATGCATTTTACTTTTTCTGGAATTTGGTCCCGATAACTATCGGGAGTAATTGGGAATTTGGATTGTTACTTTTTCTATTTTAGTTACTAAAATTTAATTTTTGCAGCCTGGGTTTCTAATTGATAATTGTGTTTCGTTTCAATCCCAATTCCCAACTACTAATTCCTAATATATAGACAGCTGGCTCTTCTTAATAAATTCCGCAGCATGTATCCGTGCCTCGGCATCACTATCCTGGTAATTTTCCAGGGTGGGATGCTCAATAAACGGTACCTGTTCCAGTGTTTTTTCTATCATTTCACCCATCTCCAGGAAGCCAACCTTGTTTTGCAAAAACGCATGCACCACCATTTCATTGGCTGCATTCAGCACACATGGGGCGTTACCCCCTCTGAACATTGCGTCTTTTGCGATGGCAAGATTACGGAAAGTTTTATAATCCGGCGGCTCAAATGTAAGTTTTGGGAAATCTTTAAAGTCGAGACGCTTGTAATCATTATGTATCCGGTATGGAAAGGAGATAGCATATTGTATGGGCAACCTCATATCCGGCAGCCCGAGTTGCGCCTTTACGCTTCCGTCGGTAAACTGCACCATAGAGTGCACAATTGACTGCGAATGTATGACCACATCTATCTGCTCATTCTTCAGCCCGAAGAGCCATTTTGCCTCTATCATTTCCAGCCCTTTGTTCATAAGGGTAGCGCTGTCTATGCTTATTTTGGCGCCCATACTCCAGATTGGGTGCTGCAGTGCATGACTCGCTTTCACATTTACCAGGTAATTGGGTTTGCGACCCAGGAATGGACCTCCGCTTGCGGTGAGTATCATTTTCTCCACTTTGCCGGGATCTTCACCTACCAGGCACTGGAATATGGCTGAATGTTCACTGTCTACAGGTATGATGATGACGCCTTTTTCCCTGGCACGCTGCATAACAAGTTCACCTGCAACAACCAAAGTTTCTTTATTTGCAAGGGCTATGCGCTTGCCTGCATCAATTGCTGCAAGTATGGAGCGCAACCCGGCAAATCCGAGAATTGCGCCCAGCACTGTATCCACACTGTCCCATTGTACCACATCTGCCAATGCCTGCTGCCCGGCAAAAACCTTTACAGGCAGCATCAGCAGGGCGTCCTTAACTTCTTTATACTTGCTTTCGTCTGTTACTACTACTGCATTGGGTTTGAACTTCCTGGCCTGCTCCACCAGTAACGCGGCATTGCTATGCGCGCTTAGCACTTCTACCTCAAACAGGTCGGGATGCGCTGCTACCACCTCTAATGCCTGTGTCCCTACCGACCCCGTTGACCCCAATATCGCTAACCGCTTCATTAATTAAATTTATTTTTTTACAATTTCAGACATCAAAGATATTAAAAAGATGGGGGGTAAATAAGTTAAAAGAATAAGAAGGTATTGGCTAACTACACTACCGGCAAATTCTCTTGCTGAAAGAATGAATGTAATAATTTGTCGGAAGTGACGAATAACTGGCATTCATCTATGAGAGAAACGGCAGTTGATAGTTGAATACTGTCCAGGGTTCTCAAGCCTTGGTGGCCGTATTTTTCAATGAGAATCTTGGCTTGAGCCATAATCTCGCGATCAACTTGTGTGAAATGATACTGTCTGAAATCCGACTCAAAACGGCGATTGATCCTTTTAGCTTCTTGTTCCGAAAATTCATTGAGACGGACCTTTCGCCAGACAATTGACGAAAACTCAATTTTGGCAATTTCCGAAAGGAAGATGTTCTCTAAATCTGGATTATTGACTAAGTCAACAATTTTCTGTGTATCATTTTCTACATGATACAATTTAAATATTGGGGAAGTATCAAAAAAGATATTCATAGTTCACTGCGCCTTTCCTCAATTAATGCATCACTTAAAGACCCCTTGTAATGTTCTAATTCTTTTTGGCTTTGCAAAAAATGAAAATCATTTATTGTCAATCTCTTTTTAGGCTGCTCCTCCGCCTCTTCTTCCAGAAAGGTTACAATGACCTTTACGGTTTTCTTTGATAAATATTCTTTATCCAGTTTTATTTTCCCATTCTTATATGTGCCTGCTAACGCCACCATAATTTATTTTTTGACTATTTCAAAGTTATGAAAAAGCTGTCAATTTGAAGTAACAGCATTTATTCGGGTGCATTTCAGATTGCCGCTAACTGAGGTAAATCGTGTTGAGGAAGTCCTAAGACTTCAATGTGAACCTGCCGGCAGGCAGGTAGCCACAGGTGAAACCAGCGGAAAAACAAGTACACGGGCCAACCCGCCGCGGCGGGTTGAATGTAGTGTGGGATATCTAATGCAAGATAATTTGGTGAAATTGAACCAATGTAACTGGTTTCATTATCTGCGACTATTTGAATTGCACCCTAAGATGGGTGCCGTTTGCCGATCACAATAATAACCATATATTTGCGTTACCTAAAAATAAACTTTATGAAGAAGATCATTATTTTAATTTCCGCATGTGCTATTGCATTTGCCGCATGTAAAAAATCATACACCCCGGCCAAGCCTGATTATGTGATTGACGGCATTCATGATATTAGCCTGGTGAATAACGGCAGTAGTTATATTTCGGTGCCGTTCACTGTCACCTATGTAGAGGAAAGTAATGCAGCTCAGGAATTGGTAACATTATCTTTATCGGGCCTTCCGGCAGGTATTACTATTGATCCGAACTGGATAAAAACAGGTTATCCTACTTTCAGCACAGCATTTAGTTTGTATGATACAACTGCTGCAGGGGCTGTGTCAGGTACTTATCCGCTTACGCTCACAGCAACCGGAGCCAGCACAGGGAAAAGGACTTTCACCATTAACCTCAATCTTACCGACCCTCCTGCTTGCACAGCTGGTTTAGTTGGCAAGTATAATAATTGCTATAACTCATGCTCAGGCACTTATTATAAAGACAGCGTTTATGCTGATCCTGCCGTGCACAATAAGCTTTGGTTTACTAACCTGAATAATACAGGGGCAACGGTATATGGCACCTTAAACTGTTCGACCATGTATATTACGATACCCTCTCAGACGGTGGGTGGCGTTACGTATCATTCCAATAGTATGAATGCTTACAGCCATTATATCAGCGGATATATTTATGCCGGCACTTCATCCTGCAGTATGACTATGAATTAAGGAGGTATTTCCCTCGTCCGCCATTATTGTTATTTTTACTGCCATGAAACAGTGGATGATTATTCTATGTTTATGCTGTGCAGTCACACTGCATGCGCAGGAGCAGCAGCTATTCTGGTTTATCACCAACCATAAAATGGGCTTTAAGGATAAACAGGGGAATACTGTTATCAGGCCTGCTTATGCGTATACTGAAAGTTTCTCTGAAGGCCTAGCCTGTGCGGGTATTGGGGTGAATATGGAGAATGCTTTGTATGGGTTTATTGATGAAAAAGGTGAATGGATCATTAAGCCGCAATTCAATTCGCCCGGCACTTTCAGCGATGGATTGGCAAATGAAATGTCAAACGGCTACTGGGGCTATATTGATAAAACAGGATCATGGGTGATTCAACCCCGGTTTCATCTCTGCTACCCATTTGTGAACGGTTATGCCGAAGTGAATAAGAATAACAAATGGGGTATTATTGATAAAAAAGGAAGTTTCGTGGTGCAGCCGGCTTATTACGATATTACTAACGTGTATAATGGCATCCTTGCAGTAAAGAGCGACCTGAAATCAAAATGGGAACTGATAGATTTAAAAGGCAAAAAGGTGTCGGTACATACCTTTACCAAAGTTAAGGATTTTAATGCCGGCATGGCCCCCGCACGTGATGACAGTGATAACTATGGGTTCATTAATGTGAAGGGTGAATGGCTGATAAAACCAAAGTTTACAGGAGCAGAACCATTTTCTGAAGGCCTGGCTGCGGTGGAAATTGATAATGACAACTGGGGATTTATTGACAAAGCAGGAAAACTGGTAATACCCGCCACCTTCAGCGCTGCAGGCAGGTTTAAGAATGGTGTGGCACTGGTGGAACTGGCTACAGAGTATATATATATTAATAAGAAAGGGGAAGAGATATTGAGGTTCAGTAAATAGGGGTTAGTATTGCTATTTTTTACCCTATATTCTATGGATATAATTATGTAGGTTTGTAATAACAGAAAGATAACGTTAATCGGTTTTCCCAATAAATTCATATCCTCTAATAAAATCCATTAAACTCTGAGTACTTAATTGGTTCTAACATTTGATTCCTGATATATAAAATGACCGAGCAACAAAAAGTATTTCTTGCCAAAAGCGATGTTAAAGCCCACGACCTGGAGCATAAGCGTAAGGTTTCCTTCAACATTGCGAAGTATAATGATAGTGTGGTAAAAGGAAAGCAGCAGTTTGCCAACCTGGAAATTGCAAGGCAGAAAGCCAAGAATGTAAAGTGGAAAGTAATTGAGAACCTGGATAAATACCTGGAGCAGTTTGAAAAAAATTTTACTTCCCGCGGCGGTAAGCTGATATGGGCTGAAACAGCCGATGAAGCCTTGCAGGCCATATTGCAGATATGCAGGGAGAAAAATACTACGCAGGTGGTGAAGGCAAAGTCTATGGTGACCGAGGAGATTCACCTGAATGAGTTCCTGAAAGAAAATGGCATTGATTCGGTGGAGACCGATCTCGGAGAGTATATACAGCAACTGGATGGAGAACCCCCTTACCATATTGTGACCCCGGCCATGCACAAAAGCAAGGAAGATGTTGCAAAGGTATTTCATGATAAACTGGGTACGGAACCTAATCTAACACCACCGGAGATAACGAAAATCGCACGGAAAAATCTGCGGGAAAAATATATTTCAGCACAGGTAGGAATAACCGGCGGTAACTTTTTACTGGCTGATATAGGAGGTGTTTGTGTAACTGAAAATGAAGGCAATGCCCGACTCTGTACTACATTTCCGCAAACGCAAATATCAATAGTAGGAATAGAAAAATTACTGCCGTCCATTAATGATCTGCATTTGTTCTGGCCATTGCTTGCCACTTTCGGAACAGGGCAGAATGTTACAGTTTACAATACTATATTCTCCGGGCCGCGTAAAGCTGATGAAACTGACGGACCCGAAGAGATGTATGTGATACTGCTGGATAACGGCCGTACCAACCTGTTGCGCGGGGAAGTCCGGGAGAGTATGTATTGCATACGTTGCGGCTCGTGCCTGAATGCCTGTCCGGTATATAAAAATATTGGCGGCCATGCCTACGGAGCAACTTACAGTGGTCCTATAGGCGCTGTGATAACACCACATCTGAACGGCCTGGAAGAATACAAACACCTGAGTTATGCTTCCAGCCTGTGCGGCAACTGTACCGAAGTGTGCCCGTTGAAAATAAACATACACGAGATGCTGCTTGAGAACCGTACCATTGCAGTAGGTGCAAGACTTAACAGCAACTGGGAAAATGTCTCATGGACTTTCTGGAAACAGGCAATGCTCAGCCGCAGGCTGATGAACACCGCAGGACCGGGAATAAAGAACAGGATAGTGAACAAACTTTTTAAAAGCAGCTGGGCAGTGCACAGGGGCGAAATAAAATTTGCCTCAAAATCTTTCAATAAAATGTGGAAGGAGCGAAATAAATCTTAACCTCCGCTGTATGGAAACGTTAGTTGTATATAGCGCCAATATCAGTAACCGTCTGAAGTATACTTTAGACTGGTTATTAAGGGAGCGGTTACAACTTGATTATTCGATCACAGGCAATGAATCGGCTATTGCAGGCCTGCCATTTTTCATCTCTTACGGCAAATATTTTCCGGGATCCGTATCTATACCTGATATGGGATTGCTTTGGCAAACCGGTAAACAACCCTGCGATCCGGCAACAGGTACATGGAATGATCTTCCAACACTATTTTCAGCAGCAGACTCTGAATATTCTTTACCCTTCGATTTTTTTTCGTCCATCTTCTTTTTACTTTCCAGGTATGAAGAGTATTACCATCATAAATCAGACAAGCATGACCGTTACCCCGCATCCGAAAGTATACTCTATAAAAAAGGGTGGTTGCAACACCCTGTAGTTGATGAATGGGTAAATGCTTTCAGGAAAAAGTTACAAGAGGCTTCAGGGGAAGTAATTGAACCAACACCTTTTCATTTCCAGCCTACTTATGACATAGACATGGCTTACTCTCATATTCATAAGGGTTTTGGGCGTTTAGCGGGAGCCTATATGAGGGCCCTGCTGAAAGGAGATGTAAAACAAATAAGTGAACGGACGCAGGTATTGAAAAAAAAGCAGAAAGACCCTTATGATTCATTCAGGTGGCTGAGACAACTGCACAGGGAATATGATATTAAGCCGCGTTATTTTGTTTTGTCGGCGATCAAGACTACTGCTTTTGATAAAAATATACACCCTGAGCATCCGGCAATGATGCGGGTAATAAAGAACCTGGTAAGAGACGGTGTTATCGGTATACATCCATCCTATTATTCACACCTGGATGACAAGGTGGGCAAGGAAAAAAAGATACTGGAAAATGTTGCCGGCCGGGAAATACAAATTTCACGGCAGCATTACATAAAATTAAAATTGCCGGATACCTACAGGCTGTTGCTGCAAAACCAAATTGAAGAAGATTTCAGTATGGGGTATGGCTCGCAGCTTGGATTCCGTGCAGGTACTGGCAATCCTTTCTTTTGGTACGACCTGGAGAAAGATGAGGTCACAACACTGCGGGTGTATCCTTTCTGCTTTATGGATACGACTGCGCATTATGAAGCGAGGTTAACAGCTTCAGAGGCTTTTGAGAAACTTAGCTACATGTGTAATTTGTTGGAGAAAACGGGTAGTACCCTGATCACGGTTTTTCACAATTTTTCATTGGGTACCAGCAGTGAGTGGAGGGGCTGGCGGCAGGCGTATGAGCAGTTTATGATGGAGAGGTCAGCGGCACCGGTTCGTAGCCCCATCGTATAATCTAAAACGATCCGAATATTATCTAATTTCCGTAAATTTGTAAAACAAAACAGTTCTATGTCTTTACAATATGTTTCTGACAATAACGGGCAAACTACTGCCGTTCTAATCTCAATAGAAGACTGGCAGGAGTTAAGGAAAAGGCATCCTGATGTTGATTCAATGGAAGGTGAACTTCCTCAATGGCAAAAAGACATTATTGACGAACGAATGCGCCTTCTGAAAGAGCATCCGGATCAGGTTACTTCTATGGAAGACTTCCTCGCTGAATTAGACAAAGAAGATGAAAAAGCATAAGATCATTTTCCAGGACCAGGCAAAGATAGATGTAAGGGAAGCCCGTAGTTGGTATAATCTGCAGCAATATGGTTTGGGTAAATGTTTTACTGCCGATTTTCGAAATACACTGTTGAGGATTGCTTACAATCCAGCTGCATTCGCTGTGAGGTATGGGCAAAACAGAAAGGCTAATCTTGCAAAATTCCCCTATGGCATTTTTCTTTTTTATTGATACCGCCAAGGCTACCGTTTATGTCACGACAGTTAAACACGATGCAAGAGACTTCCCACGATAGAACCTTGCTTTTCAAATGTGATCAACGATCCATCTCCGGCACGCAATTCTTTATACTAAACAGATGCACAACGAATGTATCCGAACTATTTGAAAAATCAAGTTCCACCATTAGGCCATGGGTTGCAGGTGGGTATTCCTGGTCAAAGACAAAATTACCGATGCTGTAAAATACAGGCCTGCCCTTGTACGTTTTATACGATTGAATGACGTGTGGATGGCAACCGATAATTGCATCTGCGCCAGCATCTGCAAGTTCTTCTGCCTGCTGCCGCTGTGCCGGTAATGGCGTTTCCTGGAACTCAGCACCCCAATGCAGTATTACTATGATCCTGTAATCAGTATGTGCTGCTTTGAAATCTCTTATCCTTGTTTTTAATTCTTCAACCGAAGCCTGGCAAACGCCCGCCGAATCAGGCAGGTAAGCCCAGTTTTCGAGGGTAAGCAGTACTGAGGCGAAGAGTGCAACCTTTATACCATCCTTTTCCAGGATAACCGGCTTGCAGGCGTCATCCTGGTTTGTGCCATACCCGACGGGTACCAGATCGTTGCTCATCAGGTGGTTCCTGTAGGTCTCTTTGATGCCATCCCGCCCCTGGTCGTTGGTGTGGTTGTTTGCCATTACAAGGTGAGTAATACCGCATTTTCTAACCTCTTTCAGCCATTCAGGTTCAGCCCTGAAAATATACTTCTTATTGACCGGGGAGATGGCTCTTGTTACCGGGCATTCCAGGTTTGCAACAACCGCATCCGCCTTTGCGAAAACAGGTTTTACATTGGCAAAAATTGCTTCAATCCCTTTTCTATTTATCTGCTCACGGACACCCCTATCGAGTAAAAGGTCACCAACAAAGTAAATCTTTAACGTATGCTTACTCTTCCTGCACCCGCTAAACAAAACGGTTAAAGCAGGGAGAAAAAATAAAATAAATAACGCACGTCTTAACTTTAACATCCTGAACTATAAAAAACTTTTTCGTCAGATGAGGGTGCATTTTTTGATGGCAGTATGATATCCTTCATCCATTGCGGAACGGCCGGTACGTCTTTTTTTGATTCGAGTATCTTTTGCCACTCTTCATCGGTCAGCCTTGTATTCAGGGGTTGCACAAATTCATAGTAACTGAAAGTAGCGCCCTTGGTCAGGTACAGGTAGCCTTCGATTTCCACCACAACATACAATGCATTAACACCGCCAACAGCTTCATGTAGTACTCCATTCTTATTGCAGCCACCTATATTCCTGGTATAAACATCGGCTACCACCGCTACATATTTATCCGGCCCTTTTACATCTTCCCAGTGCGGGAGGGTAAGGTCGGGATCAATAATAGAAAGTGTGAGATATTCTGTACTCGCTCCAAGCGCCTGTATAGTCCGGTATTCCTGTTCAGTCAGCTTCTGGTTCTTCAGTTCCTTTTCACTTGCGGATAGCATGAACAAAGTGGTTTCCCGCATTTGCTTTGTTTTGGATGCCAGGTCTTCTGAGAGCAAGCCGTTTCTTCTGAGCATATCTTCGTTCAGGGTAATCATCTCTATCATGCTCTTCCAGAAATTGACATTGGGTTCTACATATCCTACCACGTATGGAGGGGGAGGCCCGCCACCACCACATTCGGCAGCCACCGGCTGTTCGCCGTAAAGAATAGCGTCGTGTTTCAGCTCTGTCCATGAAGCGAGTGATGTGTTGAGGTTTTTTCTGTCCCACCTATTTGTTTGCATAAAGCCGGGATACCTCGCATCCTTTTTCTGCAATTGATCGAGGCTGGCCATCCACTTGTTATAAACAGTCTTATTCCAGTCGGGATAATTTGCAAACCTGGATTTTAATTTATTAAGGTTTGCGGAATACTCCTTCCAGTTTTCGCCGTCCTTTTCTTCTTTCAGCAGAATATCCTCTGCCGCTTTATTGCCAAGGGCGGCAAAGATATCCATTCCTTTTGGGTAGGCGCGTTTTGCATTGGGCGTAACATCCACCAGTTCCTGAATGATTTCATTATCAAAGAGGTATCGCTGCGGCATGAAGTTAATTTTGTCGGCGCAGGTAACTTCCACTTTAGCCTTAATGCGGTTTCTGCCTTTGCTGGTTTCCTTCATGTATGCATCCACCTTTGCAACCATTGCCGGCTGAATGGCAGCCGATACATCAGTTGTCCTGTTCTGCTTCAGGAAGGTAACTATATCATTTACAGAAAGATTGTCGGGCTCGCCTATAAGATAAACTATGGGCTCGTAAACCGAATTGTACAACGACATGAGCGGCTGCCCGCTCTGCGACTTGCCTGTATACAACAGGTAAGCCATAAACACCGTGCGGCCCAGTTGCTCCTGCGTCTCGCGGCAGAAACATGCTGTCTGCAGCCACATCATTGCTTTGAAATATTTTTTCAGCTCCTCGTTACGGGTATAATGTCCCCTTGGTTTGAACAGGCTATAACCAAAGTATTCTTCGGTTTCGAGGAATTCAGATTTCGCATCTTTGGCAGCATTTATATTGGCAAGCTCCCGGTCGAACATATTATTGTAACGTGCAGGGACTGGTTTCTTTTTACCTGTCAGGATGTAGTAGGGTATCGCATAGAACACAGCAGTAAATTCAGCGGCGGCTTTTGTTTTTTCGTCAGAAGATGCAGCCTTTGCCATTGCCTCGTTATACATGCCCTCGGAAAGTTCAGTAATAATAGGGATGAATTTTTTCTCTTCAAGTGATTTCAGTGTATAAGAGAAATACATGTGGTACAACTGCAGATACAGGTCGGTAGTGATGAAGTTGGGAACCTGGTGATAATCGTTCTCTTCATAAATGTGGAAAAGCTGGGCTTTATCTGCGGGAACAATAACGAAATTATTTTTGTCGAGCAGGTCTAAAAAATCTTTTGACAGACTCTTAAACTGGAACAGATTGACAACGTTTTCCACGTTAGCTAACTTCGCACCGTTTTTGTCTGAAAAGTTCTTCTTCTTTTTTTCAGCTTCCAACGCCTCAATCTTTTTTACAAAGGTTTCTTCATCGGGTGAAAGTTTTATAGGAGGGTATGTTGCTTTTCTCACCGGGTCATCTTCAGCATCAAACCGCGCGTTCATGATGGAATCATAGCCTTTCATGTAGGCTGCGAAATAACCTCTTAAATCTGCCTGCATAAAGCAGTAACCTTGTTTTGCAAACAGTTCGTTTCTCAATAACCGCAGATCCTGTAACGATTTTCCGCTCAGATCCTGGTTGAGGTCAATCTTCCGCGTATAGTCGAAACTAACAATCGAATCGCCAATGGCAAATTGCCCGGCTGAGGTTGCACCTTGTTTTTGATCTGCCGGTTTGCTGTCAGAACAGGAGCAGACCGATAAAAAAATGACGGAAACAAAAATTAAAAGTCCGGATGCTTTCATAAAACTTAGTTGGATATAGCTAATAAATTTCTTGCCTCTTTCAAATTAATATTTCTACTAACGTACTTAACAAATGTAAGTCCGAAACTCTGCCATTTATAATCTGCTACCAGGTAATTCCCGTTTTGTTCCATCTCAATTGTTCGGATCAGGTTTAGGGAATCCCCGCGCACTACTTTAAAATCTTCCAATGGCTGCCCCACCCTCGACCCTAACCATAATGGCCGTATGTAACCGTCAATCAATTTGAAAATGAAAATCCGTTTCCTGCTTATGCTGTCAAACCGGGTAGGTTTGATGACGCCCACAATTATATCATCATTTCCATCGGCGTCAATATCAGCGCACTCAAAATGATATACGGGGTAATTTAGTTTCCATTCGGAGATGCTCCTTCCCGGTTGATCGGCACGATCAGAGCAAATAACAGACGAGTCCCGGGCCTTATTTGTTTGCAAAGAAATTTTAAGTAATAGACTGCCTTCTTTAATTAAATAAGATGGATCGTGATGTGTGCATGAATGCAACAAAAGCATAGCCACACATACCAAAACTCCTGTTATACTTTTTTTGTTGCTCATCATCTGAAATCAGCTGTGGGTAAAATACGTCCGGGTATTTAAAATGTTACATTTTCGTAGAAAAAAATAATTTTTTGTCATCGTTCCTTAGTCAGTGTAATTCAACCTGCCTGCCGGCAGCCAGGTTTGTTAAGCTCCGGAATGTAACAAAAAGGTAACACTTTCTCCCTGTAAGGATATATGCGCCTCCGCCCTTACCTTTGCAAAATGTCTTTTTTCAAAACAGCCCGGCCTTTTGTGATAGCCGGGCCCTGCAGCGCCGAAACCCGTGAGCAGCTACTGGAAACCGCTGCGGCATTGAGTACCAAGAATATTCAGTTATTCAGGGCAGGCGTATGGAAATCCCGTACACGCCCCGGCTCATTTGAAGGCAGCGGCCCCATTGCCCTGGAGTGGCTGCAGGAGGTGAAACATCAATACGGCTTAAAGGTAACCACAGAGGTGGCGGAGCCCGCCCATGTGGAAACGGCTCTGAAACACGGTATAGATTCGCTGTGGATAGGAGCGCGCACCACCGTTAACCCATTCCAGGTACAGCACCTGGCCGATTCAGTGAAAGGGGTGGATATACCCGTTATGGTGAAGAACCCGGTAAATACAGATGTGGATCTTTGGCAGGGCGCTATAGAACGGTTTGAGAAGGTGGGCATTAAAGATATTGCCGCCATCCACCGTGGTTTTACCGGGTACCGCGCAGCAGGTGGTTACCGCAACCAGCCCAACTGGCCCATACCCATTGAGCTCAAAAGGCGCAAGCCCGATTTACCAATCTTCTGCGACCCGAGCCACATCACCGGCAACCGCGACCGTATTGCTGAGGTAGCCCAGAAGGCTATGGATATGCACTTCGATGGTCTGATGATCGAAACCCACCCCCGTCCCGACGAAGCATGGAGTGACGCAGCCCAGCAGGTGACACCCCAAATGCTGAAGGAGCTACTTGACGGACTGATAGTACGCGATGAGTTTACCCGCGACATGACCGGCCTGATGCAGTTGGAATACCTGCGCCAGCACATGGACAGCCTCGATGCCGAGATCATTGACCTGATTGCAAAACGCATGGAACTGAGCGAACAGATGGGCGAAGTGAAACGCGCCTGCAACATGACCGCTTTCCAGCCCGGACGCTGGCGCGAGATTGTGGAGACAAGGGGCGAAAAGGCTGCTGCACAGTTGCTTTCTAAAGAGTTTATTGTGGAGCTGTATGAAAAGATCCATCACGAAAGCATCCGCAGGCAATTGCTCGTGCTCGACAGTAAGGATAAAGAAATAAAAAAGTAAATTTACCTTCGCTCACCATAGCTATTGAAGGAATGGTGGTATAATAGTTTATTTAAGCAAGCCCGAAGGGCTTCCCCGTGAATAGCCGCGGGTGAAACCCGTGGTAAATGGACTACAAGGACGAATCCTGAAAGGGTTTCCCGTGGTATAGGATATGCAGAGAAAGCTTGAGTTAATGACATTGCCCGGAGGGGTTGAATGTGTTCTGGAAGTTGTAAGAAAAAGCTGAATTGAGGTACGTAACCACAAAATTTGGCACTAAAAAAACCTATTACATTGGCATTAAAACAACATTTGGACGGCAAAGTCCGTTTCGACCAGCAGGTAGACAATTCCTTGTCCTATGTGCTGCCCTTTATCGAAAAGACCAAACCCTTAGGCCCGGGAACTACGGTGCTGGAGGTGGGCACTGCCGAAGGCGGCGTGCTCCTGCCCTTCATCGAGAAGGGCTGTTACTGCGTAGGGGTAGACCTCGCGCCGCTGCGCATAGAATACGCAAAAGAATGCCTGGCCGGTCAATATGCCACGGGCAAAGTGGAGCTTATTTGCAAAAACGTTTACGATCAGGACTTCATTGATAAATACAAAAATTATTTCGACGTCATCATCCTCAAAGACGTGATAGAGCACGTGCCCCAGCAGGAACAATTCATACCCCACCTCAAGACTTTCTTAAAACCCGGCGGACAGATATTCTTTGGCTTCCCGCCGTGGTATATGCCATTTGGTGGTCACCAGCAGGTGTGCCATAAGAAGTGGGCGAGTGTATTACCCTACTACCATATCCTGCCGGCATTCATATACAAGGGCATCCTGAAAATGGCCGGAGAGCATCCCATTGTGATACAGGAGCTGATGGAAGTAAAAGACACACAGATCACCATAGAGCGCTTTGAGCGCATAGTAAAAGAGAGCGGCCTTAAAATACTCAACAAGCAGCACTACCTCATCAACCCCATCTACCAATTCAAATTCGGCCTCAGACCCCGTAAACAATGGCCACCCCTAAGCTGGATACCCTACTTCAGGGATTTTGTAACTACCTGTGTTTATTATACAGTGGGGTAGGGTTTCCTTGGATGTTTGGTTTATGGGTTACCGGCTTTTGTACTATTATTGACCGTCCTCGGCGTTGGCACCATTCGAGGCTTGGATTTCTATTAGGCGTTCATGTTGCTTCCATGAGCAATAGTGAACTTGTCAAACTACGAAGGGCGTCGCAATCTTCATCGTCCGCCATAGCTTTATCAGTAGCCATAGTTTTAACGAAGCCTACAGTGATCACTATTTTGCGGCCTCAAAATCAAAGGGTTTTACAAAATCAGGCTTCTTTTTCTTTACGATCAGGCATACAAGCAGACCAACAATCGTGTGTGTAATTATAGACCTGAGCAGCATCAGTACGCTTTGGCCCGGTGCAAATTTACGTGCGTCAGCGGTACTATCTTCCATCTGTTTTACTACTTTGTCATAAGTTGCCTGGGGCGGGTTAAACCCTTCGAGGAAGGTAAGTGTGGAATTTTTTATTTTATCAATATACCCGGGATCAATAACAAACATATAAAGACTATCGTATATATAAGCCATAGTAACAGAAATGGAGATCATAATGAAAATAACACCAAATGCCTCTTTGAAATCAAAATAACCTCCGGTGGCTTTTCTGATTCGTTTAGCAAAAATTCCAATAATAAAAAAATATAATATAAATGCCAGCAGACCGAGTCCCATAAAAAGGAGGAATTTGCTAACTGTTATAGTTATCGCTGATGTAATTACAATGAATATCAAGCCGGTTAACAGACCATATTTCGCGGCCAGAATATTTCGTTCGCTTTTGATGTTATTTTCCATAGTTATTTATTTAAGTGTAGTGTATTGTTATTAATGATTCCCAAAACCTTTCCGTCCAGTTTTTGCCCGATGAACGGATCATTATGGCTCGCTGATACAATCTTATTAAGGGTTAAAGTATGGTGTCCTGTCGCCGTAAACAGGGTCAGGCATGCTTTACTGCCTTTCTTTATTTCATTTATATTCATTCCAAAGATATCCCGTGGTATTACCGACATCGCCTCTACCAGGCGCTCCAGGCTCAGCATGCCATTCAGGGAATTCCATAGTATATTGAATGCTATCTCCTGTACCGCCATTCCATCTGCTGCATATTCAAACTCCCTTGATTTCGCATCCCAGTCCTGCGGCCGATGATGTGAGGCGATACAATCTATGGTTCCTTCTTTCAGGCCGGTTATTAATGCCTGCCTGTCTTCCTCTCCGCGCAAGGGTGGTGATACTTTGAAGGTACTGTCATATCCGGTGAGGAACAAATCTGTAAGCGCCAGGTGGTAGGGGGTTACAGAACAGGTAACAGCCAGACCTTCTGCTTTTGCCTTGCGGATCATAGCCACGCCCTCTGCCGTAGATACACCGGTTATATGCAATCGCGATCCTGTATAACGCAGCAGTTCAATATCCCTGTGTATCATAATTGTTTCTGCCAGCGTTGGTATACCTGCCATGCCTAACCCTGTAGATATAATTCCTTCATTCATAAGTCCGCCCTCTGCCAAAGTCGCGTCTACCGGCAGTTGGATAATAGTGCCATGAAAAGCTTTTACATATTCCAGCGCCTTCAGCATCAGCCCCGCATTCTGAACAGGCTTCCATCCGTCGGAAAACGCTATAGCGCCATATTCGCGCATATCCAGCATCTCTGCCAGGCCTTTGCCCTCGGTATTTTGGGTTGCAGCGCCTATAGGGTGCAGATCTACTGCATGGTTCTTTGCTTTTGCCGACACATACTGTATAGCTGATTTATTGCTTAAGGCCGGATGAGTATTAGGCGCCAGCAACACATCAGTAAATCCGCCGGCAGCCGCGCATGCAAGCCCGCTTTCTATAGTCTCTTTATGCTCAAATCCGGGCTCACAATAGTCGGCAAAAACATCCACCCATCCGGGACTCACACACAATCCTTTTGCTTCAATTATAGATTTGGCTTTTGTGCTTATAGTAGCCGCTATATTCTTTATGACCCCATCTTCTATCAACAGGTCAACTATCTTTTCGTGATGTACTGATTGCGAGTCTATTACCCTCGCTTTGCGAATATGCACCTGCATGTGGCTATAATTTCTTTTCTATCCAACCCCTGAAAGGGCGGAAAAACAAAATAAAGGTATAAAGGAATAGAACTTTTTACAACAATGCGGCTAAATAAGTTAGGAATGAGGATGGAAAGTGACCCCGGAAGGTTAGTATACTTCTATCAGGTCATCCGATGTATAGAGGTCTTCCTCATCTTTAAGAAATGCAAAACAGGGCGAATTCTCCATTATTTGCTCAAAGCCTCATTGAAATTCCTGCCCCTCAATAAACCCCACCTTTGCGAGCTTAAAAACGCTCCATGGGTAAAAAACCTGCGCCCCTGTCTGCCGACAGGCAGGTTTGCGTGAAACCCCTCGCGCTCACTACGACGTCGCAACAACCCGCGGCCTTGCCAGCAAAAACGTCTCTGCCCCAAGCATTAGTATCGCCAGCAGCACACATACCTTCCATAGTGGAAAACTGTTAGTATCCTTATCACTTATATTGCCGTTGTCAGCAATACTCAGCCACTTTACATTATCCCCCTTCCACTCCGTTTTCAACCCGTTAATATCCCTGAACTCCAGCAGACTTTCCCGCTTGTCCTGGTTCAGTGCCACCTGGGTTGTATCAATCCCATTTGGTGTGCTTAGGGTATAAAACCCCGGTTGCCCCACCGCCTGGTCCACAAACACATCCTGTCCCGCGCCATTCGGCCGCTGTGGCGGAATCACATCCATACCCTTGCCATACACATGTATGGTGTTACGCTCGCCGGCGCCTGCCAGCGCCAGGTACACCGGCTGCTGCGAACCTGCCGTAATAGCATATATACTACTGCTGGCGCTTTGTATCGCCATTTCATACAGGAAGGGTGTAAAAAAGTAACTCCCCGGAAAATTCCCCGATTGCAGGTCCGCTGATGTAGCGCATAGGTACAATTGCCCCCGCGATGGAGTATACCGCGCCAGCAGCGGATCGCCATTCCTGAAGCTAAGCACCGATTGCTGGTTGGCTCCAAGTCCTGCGCTAATGGTATAGTGCCAGTTGGCAACCGGAAGTTGTATATTGTCAGGTATACGTTCAAACAGATCCTTCACCAGCGCGCTTCCCTGCTGTAGCGAACTCGCCGTTTGCACCGCCGTATCCACACCCGTTATCTGAATGTCGCCCATTTGCTTCAGCCCTTCGTTCAATGCCTGTATATTGCCCGTCCTTCCCGGAAATACGCAGATACTCTGCCCCTGCTGCAGACTCTCATTCAGCATTTTCCCAAGCGCTTCATCAATTCTTGTCACACCGTTTAGAATTACCAGGTTATATTCCTTCCACTCCTTCGGAGCCGTTGCAATATCCGTCTGGTTCAGCCTGAAACCGTTATAAGCCCTGAAAGAAGCCTGTATATATGGGTTCGGCTGCCCCTCATTCAGCGCCAGTATAGATAGGTTAGGAGAACTCCTCGCTGTTATCCTGAAAGTATCGTCAAACCGCATCCCTGCATCATTTACAGTCAGTTCTATTTTTTGCCAGTTGGCGTCATTTACCACAAAGTTCAGTGTATCTATACTTTCTTTCTTATCGGCAAAATTCAGTTGTGCCGCGCTTTTCACCTGCCCGTTTATCGCCAGGTTCAGCACAGGATTCTCTTTAGGCGCTTTACCTTCCATATGGCTATGCACGATCAGGTAATTACTTTTACCGGTTTGCAGCACAGGCGTGGTCAGGTAGGCCGTATCTATGTAGATATCCGAAAACTCCTCCGCCTGCACCGGCAGCCCATAGAAAACAATACTTTTCATCAGCGCCTTATCAGGTTGTTCCGGGAAAGCGCACTTCTGGAAATCAGAATAATAATATACATCCGCGCCGCCGCTGCCTTCGCTTTGCAATATATTTTGCGCCGTTGCCAGCACCTGGTTCACCGTTTTCGACGCAGCAGAAAAGTCGGTCGCATTTATCTCTGCAAACACCTTATCCGCAGGCTCCGCGCGGTAACTTGCCGGCTTATCATTGGTAAGCAACAGGAATTTGGTCCCCGGCGTTGCATGCTGCACCTGCCGCCTGGCCGCCACTTTAGCTATATCCAGCATACTTTGGGCGCCCTTCTTCACACTCATGCTGTAGCTGTTATCCAGGTAGATCACCTGCAGCCGGTTCACCGCTGAAGTTGTATTGTTCTTATTAAAGAAAGGCTGAGCAAACGCCAGCACCAGGCATGCCAGGAACAGCAGCCGCATTGCCAGCAGCCATTTATACCGCACCTGGCTCTGCTTACGGCTGTTCAGCTGAATAGTCTTCAAAAACCGCGTATGCGGAAAAAGCACCGTCTTATACTTACGTAAATTGAACAGGTGTATCAGCACCGGTATAGCCAGCGCTGCCCCCGCAACCAAAAAAAGAGGATATAAAAAACTCACCTGACAAACCTACATGAAAAAACTGATTTGAAAACGGCAGGACGGTGAATTAACAAATTATAAAATAGAAAAGGGTACTTAGCTTGTCCTGAGCTTAGCCGAAGGGCTACTATCACCGCCCGTGTAGCCTGCCCTGAGGAAGCGAAGGGTTTCATTCATATATTCCCTATCTTATCAGCCCAAGCACTTCCAATACTATAACTTAACACCAGGTCATCTTCACATTGTTACATGCAGCCCCTTCACACTTTAACCCAAAAATTGAGTTCTCCGTTGTGAGTAGATTGTACCATTTCATAACCCATCGGTACTTCTCCGTGAAAAGTATGAAAAGTGGCTATTTTGGTGCCTGAGGGCATTTCCCTTAGTTCTTTAAATAAAAACATCACGTAGTATTCAAACAGTGACTCCGAACATTCAATACTTTGGTCTATTCTGCCTGAATCATGCAGGTTTTCAAAAAAAGAATTATAAAAATAAAAATGGTCAAATTCCTTAAGATTTAACTGTGTCACATTCCCATGGATAAATGAAACATTGAGGAGACCAAGTTTTTCCCGGGCATTCAGGGCGCTGGCTACCAGGTATTTTCTTTGTTCAATACCGGTAAAATGAGCCACTGGTGCATAATGAGCCCCTGCAAGACAAAACTTGCCCGACCCGCTTCCTATATCCAGTATTTTACAACCATCACCGGCTAAAAAATCAGCAGCGGCTTTTGCAATATGGATCGGGGTCCAGTGCTGGCTCGCTAATAATCTTATCTTATTGGGGTAAACCTCATTAAAGTTCCTGTCACTATCGAAAAAGTCACCTGGTTGTGCCTGATCTTTTTTACCCATTGTTTTTATAAGAAAGTGTTTTTGCTATTGCAAAGTTACTCATGTTTGTCTCGCCCTCAGTAAAGTTTATTGTATTTCACAAACCGGCTTCAGCACAAACACAGCCCATTAACATTGTCCATTACAATTCAAGCCGGGTATTCGGTTTTCCGTTTTTTCAACCTACTTTTGATCTGCATGAAGCAACTATTCACTGTTTTATTCCTGTTATTCTTCCTTCGCACCGGTGCGCAAAACAAGATCATCTGGTACGATCCCATTGCGGTTGCTGATAAAACCTATGGCAACCTCCATCCCAGGATTTCACTGGATCAGAACAACAAACCAATGGTGCTGTGGGGCGATAAAAACGGCAGGGTATTTTTCGCCCGCTGGGCCGGAAAGGAATTCACTGCGCCGGTACAGGTAAATCCGGCCGGGAAGCAGGCCTTTACAGAATCGTGGGCCGGTCCTGAACTGGTAAGCAGGGGGGATACTGTTTATGCGGTTTATAAAGAAATACCGGAAGAAACCAATCATATATACATAAAGCATTCCTACGATGGCGGTCAGCATTTCTCCATCGAAACTATGGTTGATGACAGCGACGGCCTCATATCCCGTTTTCCTACTGTAGCAATGGATCCTTACGGCCATCCCCTGATCGCCTATATGAAGTATGACCCGGGATTTCTAAATCCGCGCTATGTGGTAGCCAAGAGCACCGACCTTGGAGAATCCATTGCCGGGGAATCCGTTGTGGTAGATTACTCAGGCGGTAAGATATCTGATTGCAGCCCTGCAACCGTAGTAGAATCCGGCAATGCCACCATTATTTTGTACCGCGATAACCATAACGGATACCGCAATATATGGGCAGGCATCTCGCGCAACGCCGCGGTCTCTTTCGATAAAGGCCTCCAGGTTGATCAGTCGAATTGGTTCACTAAGGAGTGTACTGCCAACCCGCCCCATGGCACCATTATCAGCGATACCCTGTATTCGGTATTCTCCAGCGGCACCGGCGACAGTTCACTTGTCTGGTTTGGCAAAATGTCCTTGTCCGGCTTAAGCGCGTCAGCATCCCGTATCACCGGAAAGTTTCCCGGCCTTACCAGCCAGCATTTTCCGCGTATCGCCAATTCCGGAAATGCCTCTGCCATTGTATGGGAGCAGTCCATAGGCATCAATATGCAGGTATGCCTTATTTTCACAAACGAAATAACCGCCGGGCTCCCATCCAAGTATGAAGTAGTATCGAGGGGCGTCTTTGAAGGTGTGGATGTAACCATTGGCGGCGGCCATATCTACGTTGTATACCAGGACGACTCCTCCGGCAATATCATGTGCCGCATTGGCCATTACGAAGAAACCCTTACCAACAAACTCCTTGCCGAAAACACTACTGTGGCTATACAGCGCAGCGCTAACGGCAAGTACTTTACCGTCTCCCTGCCCGATCTCTCCTATTGCATGATGGTGGATATGGATGGAAAGGAATTTGAAATGGACATGAAATGCAAAAAGAACATCTGCAAAATAAACACCGAAGACCTTGACCCCGGCATCTACGTGGTGCGGCTCTATTGCAAAGACGAAAAGGTGTATACTTATAAATATGAAGTGAAAGAGGTGAAGGAAAAAGAAGAGAAGGAAAAGAAGTAGGGCGGGGCAAAGAATCTACCCCGCGCCCGGAAAAAATTCAGATGACGTGTTTTTCGTATTTGACAACTTTTCGACAGTTGTAAATCTTGCCGGGTAGCCCTCAACTCACTGCAAATAAACCAGCATCTACTCAATGATTAACAACAATCCCAATTCCTAATTCCATAGTGAGCCTCGCCGAACTACCCAATCAATGCGTCGCATTATAAAGATCAGTCGCAGTAAATTCTCCTTCTATAAGTTTGATCAGCTTTTTATGTTCATCGTACAATACCACATCGGGTAAAAACTTAGTGCCGTAATTGCTGAAGAAGAAAAACTCATAATCCCTGCCTGCTTCTTTTATGTTCTTATAATCGGCAAGGTGGTAACCGGCATAAAAGTTGCGGAGGTTGGTCATGCTGTGGGTGGGTGTAATAAGGTAGAAATTGATGTTCTTCACCGAATCCCAGCTTGCCAGCAGTCTTTTAAAGGTGTTCTTGCAATGCTTGCAATCGGGGTCGAAGAATACAATGGCGGTTACCTTACCCTTAGGGATATTGTAGGTATTGAAGATGGTGGCGCTGTCCATCTCCAGGATGTTGAAGGCCGGCAGTTCAGGGAATTTCTGGTAGGGCCTTAAGGAATCAGCTGCCTGGGCAGGATTGTTAGCGCTGCTTTGTGCGCCGGCTCCGGTAAATGCCAGGCACAGAAGGATGAACGGCAAAAGTACTTTTCTCATTGTTACACTAAATTAGACAAAAGTATTAACGCGACAAAGCCCCCGGTAAGCGGAGGCTTTGATTTAACTAAATTTTGTTATTGACTATCTCAGCAGCGTAACATTGCCCTGGTGATGCTCTTTCTGACCGTCTTTGAATGTGCCATCAATAATATATACATAAACCCCCGTAGGCTGATCTATATTATTGAACTTACCATCCCATCCTGAGCCTTCCAGTGAAGTGGACTGGAAGACAAGTTCTCCCCAACGGTTGAATACCTGCATACTGAAGGAAATAAGCCCTTTGGTCAGGAAATTTCTCGGGAAGAAATAATCATTCAAGCCGTCGCCGTTTGGTGTAAACACATTCGGGATGTTCATGTAACAATCGCTCTTCACGTCTACAGTGGCAGAGATGTAGCAACCATCTATGGTTACTTTAGCCGTATAGGTTCCGGGTTCTGTAACTGCGATACCTGAAGTAGTGGCGCCTGTACTCCATAACCAGGTTGCATTCCTGTTGCCATTATTCACCTTATCCAGCAGCAGCAAGGTAACACTGCCTTTACAAATGGTTGTATCGTTACCAATGTTAATTGATGGTTGCGGAATTACAGTAACCACACGGCTTGCACTTGGTTCAGCGCAAACTCTGTAAAGAGCAGTTGCAGTTACGGTATATACGCCTGTGCCGGTATAAGCATACTTCACAGGGTTCACATCTCTGAGGGTGTCGCCATTGCCAAAATTCCACACTATACCTGTATTGCCTATGCTGGTATAATTACCGCTAAACGTTACCGTATTGGCCCTGCACAAAACCGAATCGGTAATTGACAAATGTAACGGGCTTAGTGAATCCACATAAATTACTTCATACGAGGTATCGTGGCAGGGTACAAAATTGGATGCTATCCCGGCTACCGTATAGGTACCGGTGCGCGGGTAGGTATGCGACGGGCTGAAAGCATTGGAACTGGTACCATCGCCGAACATCCATAAGTAGCCTGGAGCTATTCCCGTCGGACCATTGGTAGCTATGGAAGTATTGCTGAAATTAATGGTACTTCCCTGGCAAATAAGATTAGTATCAGCTTTGAATATTGAATGCAGCGGATGTACCAGGTTGATAACCTGCGTATCCGTAGAACGGCAAACGCCGGCCATTGCCACCAGGGTAACCGTATCCATATTCTGAATAGGGTAAATGTGGGTTGGGCTCTTAATTATTGAAGTATTGCCATCGCCGAAGTACCATTTAAAGTACATTCCCTGCAGCGAAGTGTTTGTGAAGTCAACAGTATCCGCTTTGCAGCCATACTTAATGTCATAAGTAAAGCCGGCGATAACCACTGAGTCTACAAGTACAGCCATATTGGCTACATCGGAAGTGCAGCCACCCGGAATTCCAGGATACACTATTGTTGCAGTAACGAAATAGGTGCCGGTGGCATTTGTAAACGCAGGATTAATAACCGGATTCGCCAAACCGGAAGTGAACCCATTTGGCCCTGTCCACCTGAAGACCGACCCCGGATCGCTGGTTGCAAACAGGTTAAGCGGATTGCCGCTGCATAGCGGACCGTTGTTAGTGAGTATGGGTAAATCCGGGGTTTTATCAACAGTAACAATAGTGGTGGCGGTATTTGTGCAGATGGCCAAAGTTACCGTTACAATATAAGCTCCTGAGGCGCCAACAGGTACATCGGGTGGTATTGACGGGTTTTGAAGCACAGACGTAAATCCGCCTGGTCCTGTCCAGCTATAACTCACACCGGGTGTAACATCTGAAGCAGTTAAAAGCAGCGTATTTCTTTTCGAACATATAGGGGAATTGCTGCTGATAGTTGGCACGGCAGGGGTGCTGTCAATGACCACCAAAACAGATCCGCTATCGAAACAACCGTTAAGGGAGGTTACTACCTTGTACCATCCGCCATCTGACACTTTCGGATTGGGCCTTGATGGATTCTGGGTTAAGGATGTGAATAAATTAGGTCCTCTCCAGTTGAATGTAACGGCCGGGTCAAATAGTGTTGCTGTCAACAGCAGTGTATTCGGAGCGCCAGAGCAAACCGGTGAATTGCTGCCTGCAGTAACTAACGGTAATGGTTTCAGCATCACATGTGTCTTAGCTGTATCGTGAACGCTGCCAACAGTTCTGACCACATAATACCAGCCGGTATCAGCCCAGCTAAGTATAGGGTTCTTCCTGGTGTACTGGGTGAATCCGCTAAATCCGGAAGGGCCATACCAGAAATAAGTTGCCCCGGTAGAATCGCCGTGCGCGAATAATTTTAAAGTGTCGGAAAAACAAACGGGCCCATTATTGGTTGCATTAAAACAGGGTATGACATGCAATAAAAATGTTTTGGTAGGTGATCCTGACGGACAAGGGCTGTGAAAGCCGTCTCTTGTACCGGTGATCGTATAAGTTGTGGGCCCGGTAAGCAGCAACATATTCACAGTTGACGATGTTCCGACCGTGTTTGACAAACCCGTTGACGGAGCCCATGTCCACCTGGTATTGGCCCAGTCCTTGTCGTCTCCATTTATGATCCTGGCAAGGAAGCTGGTTGGCGTAGTTCCGCAACCTGTAAGATTACACCCAACTACAGTGTCCTCAAAATCATGGAAGGTGCCAAGCGTAGCAAGATAGGGTTGCGAATTTGCATAGGCGCTGTCAATTGCGGTGGAATCTGAAAATATCCATGCAAAAGAAAAACCAATACTGTCATGCGGGGGAATATCACCCAGGTTGAATATCAATCCGTACGCGATATCCTGTGCAGTGGTTGATGAATAAAGCGTATAATAGCAAGGGCACATTCCGCCTGTTGGCGCTCCGGCCCATACCAGGTCCAGTTCATTTCCCACTCCGGTACCTGGAGGCCAGCCATTATAAATAGTTGCTCTTGCCCTGCAGTCTGTTGTTGCAAGGCCGGAGAATGCATCATGGTGAGATCCCGGGTCAGGTACCGCATTCACTTCGTGCCTGTTTAAAACATAGTCCTGGTAGCAAATATGGTTATCGGTAGGGAAGCTGCCACCGGGTAATAGTTCATCATTATCCGGATCGGCAGATACGAAATAATATACCCCATGCATAGGAGAATCGCTTGTGTTTACAAATTTGGTGGTTACGTTCAGCCATGATGCAAACGTATCCAGCCTGTTCGTCTGTGTAATATGAATTGCACTGTCCGGTCCCGCAACACCTGACCAGATACCCAGCATTGAAGCAGATTTATACCAGCATGGGTCGTTATTTAATTGATATGATGTAACTGTGCCATGTAATGTGCCGCCTGCAGCATTATAGTATCCACGGTATGGAGTAGTAGTTGGCAAGTCGGTATAATAGGCATCGCTTCTTACGCCACCCACCTGCATTGACCATCCGTCAAAAGGGGTGCCGGGTAAATAATAAGCGCCATAGTAGGGAACTGCTCCGACAGTAAAACCATCATGACCCTGATCGTAGGAAAAATCCATGCCTAAAGATGGAGACGTGCCAAGTATAGGATCAGCATATACAGAACCGCCCCTGCAATAATATCCTGCAGGTGCAGTAACAGTATTACCCCATGAACCATTCGGGGATATGGCTACCTGTAACCATTTGCCTGAAAGGAACGCATTATCGGTTACTAATTGGGCAAACGATACGTTACCCCAAAAAAGAAGTCCGGTAAAAAATAATAGAAAATAATGTTTCTTCATACAACTGAGTAAATAAAAACCATTAACAATAATACCACTACCTCATCTAAGACAGCTTAAAGAGGCAATTTGGATGGGTAAGTTAAAATAAAATAATGACATTTTGATTTTTTTGCTGCATAATTAACATAAATGAATTAATAGATATATTCAATTATTTACATTTCGATTGGCTGTTTTGTTTTGCTGTCATTTCGAATCGCAGGATAGCCTCGTGCATAGAGCGATGAAGCCCGTGCTGCCGGAGTTGTCCCACACTTTGGAAGTGTGGCACACCGGTTGTTACCAATGCTTATCGGTGGTGTTGGTCATGCGCATGTAGTCGAGGGTGGCTTCTTTGGTTTTCCATTGGAGGAATTCTTCGTCGGTGAGGAAGAACTGTTCGTCGGGGTGTTTGAGGTATTCCCTGAGGTTGTACTGGAAGGCCATTTTATTGCGCTTTTCGCCGTTGACGGATATTGTATCATAGATGTTTGTGCAAGGCTTATGCAGTGTCTGGTAATAATCTTTATAGATTTGCTTTGTCATTATCTTGTCGGTTATTTTTTTACGCTCCTGCTTTGCTTTTTCTTTTTTGGCGTTGTCTTCGGCTTCCATTTTTATACGCATTTCATAGAATTTGCTGTTTTGTATTTCATACTTATCCATGTCGGGATAGTAGCGGATGCTGTCGGACATTTTCATTTCATCGTCGTTGATGTCGTCTTTGGAGTTGACCCAGAGGATGTTGCCTTCGCGGAAGGGGGAAGGGCGCTGGTCGGGGGGGAGGGTGGCGTAGTAGGCGGCCCCACCCCGACCCTCCCCCAGGGGGAGGGAGATGTCACGTAGGCGCGAGTCATCGGTGGTTGCCGGTTCAGGTTTTGGTTGTTCGGTGGTGATATTTTCTTCAGGTTCTGTGGGGTCATTTTCGGGTAAAATCATTGTCGTGTTTTCATCTTTTT